>DATDYB010000023.1:0-68027 GCA_036517115.1 Minisyncoccota bacterium
TGGAGTGTCTCCGCTTCAAAACTCCTCGTGAGGCATTCGCACGTGAGCTCCAGAAACAAAACAAACCACGGGTGCGTGGTATGATGAAAAAGAAATTATTAGTTTAACTCAGGTGTTCGGATTCGGGGCTCCGTGTAGGAACTTTATTCTGGATTAATTATCTCATCAATTTCTAATATCGTCAAACAAACGGTCAAATTAGTATTGTAATTCAGTAAATAATGGCTATAAATCGTGGAAATATAAGCAAAAACTGTCAGATTTGTTGACATTTTAAACAGAATAGAAGACAATAAAGGCATGATTGAGACACTAAAACTACTCGGTATAAAGGAGAAAGCTGCAGAGGTGTATAGTGCAGCACTCTCGCTCGGAACCGCTGCGGTCAAGGCAATCGCCGACAAATCAAGCTTAAAAAGGCCTACAGTCTACGTATATTTGGAAGAATTGGCACGGGACGGGTTTGTCCAGAAGATCACTATTGGCAAAAAGGAGTATTATCAGGCAGCGTCACCCCGTTTACTTGAGATGCGGCTTGAAAAGAATTTAAGCATTTTAAAAAAGGAGATGCCACAGCTTGAAATGCTTCATGGCCAAGGTCAAGGCAGACCCGCGGTGACGATCTTTGAAGGAAAAAAAGGTCTCAGTCAGATGTATGAGGAAGTACAACAAACCAAAGAACTGATATTTTGGTCGGATCTCTCTTCGGTTGAGGGACTTTTTCCGGAAGAGGTTCGCAAGATTAGTCAGACCATCCTTGATAATAAAATATTCACTCGGGAAATTATTACTGACACGCCGGATGCGAAGGCGAGCGCCCGCCGCTTCGCAGCAACAGCAGGGGAGCATTATATGTCACGACTTGCCACCGGCCCACTTTTTAACGACAGTGCTATTTACGACAATGTCGTCTCTTTCTTTCGTCTGCAGCAAAATAATCTTTTTGTCGTCCGCGTGGAAGACCCGTCGATTGCCCTTACCATGCGAACGCTCTTCAACATGGCGTGGCAAGCAGGAAAGGCTTTTAAATAATAGGTGTCTTGCATTTTTTGTAGTGATTCACTACTATGGGCGGAGATTATGAGTACATCACAAAATTTTTTGAATGAAGAAATGTCCGCGCGGAAGATCATTGTAGAGGCAAGCGCCTACTATGGCGACAGATTGGCACTCCTCGTCTCTATGCAGAAGACTTCAGGCGTGCTCATCCGGATGGTGAGCTTCATCGCTCCTTCCACACACATTATATTTGTGGATACAGGTGTTCACTTTCCTGAAACTCTTGAGATGATCAGGAAGTATGAACGCGAGTATGGTGTGTGCATCACAGTGTACCGCCCAGAAGAAACGTTTGAGCAACAGGCACAACGGTATAGCGGTCCTCTTCACTTGCATGACGATGAGCAGTTTCCCGAAAGGCTTGGGTTCCGACATTGTTGTCAGTTACGTAAAGAAAGACCTTTTATCAATGCGGTGAAAGGACGATTCGAGGCGGTACTCTCCGGTCGTCGTCGATCATCGGGCGGGTTACGTAAAAAACTGGAGCTCGTGGAGCACGATAGCCGTTTTAATGGTTCCATAATTCACCCACTTCTGTCGTGGACTGACGAGATGGTGGATGAATACATTACTGCCAACAAGGTACCGGTTCATCCGCTCCATGCCAAAGGATATACGAGTATCGGCTGTGCGCCATGCACCACGCCTGTGCGGGATGGTGAAGACCCTCGGGCCGGCCGGTGGCGGCATATTCGAGAAGCGAGGGAAAAATCCGACCATCTGTATTGCGGTATTAACCAAAGTGACACCAAACCTGCATCGAAATGACCCCAACCGACCCACAAGGTCGGCTTTTTTACACCGAAAACACAAAACCGCCGAGTGGCGGTTTTGTTCCTGAATCATGAATCTAGATTCTTGAATCTGAAATAATCCTTCGGATTATTTCACTGCGTCCTTAAGAGCCTTAGCTGCTCTAAATTTAGGAACTTTCATCGCTGCAACCTTGATGGTTTCGCCTGTTCGAGGGTTTCGCGCATCTCGTGCTGCTCGCATTTTCACTGAGAAGATGCCGATGCCTGCAATTGAAACTTCCTCACCCTTCTTCAAAGTCTCGATAATTGACTCTACGACTTTGTCTACTGCCTGCTCAGCTTGAGCTTTTGTGCCGCCGAGTACGCCGTGGACGGCGTCTACTATTCCTGCTTTATTCATAGTCTTAATTAGAACCGATAAAATGCCCCCGTCTGCTTTGTTGCCGGTTCCGCTTGCTCCACGCGCAGTATATTCATACAGCTTGGTCGCAATGCTCACCGGCGCCTCGCATCCAAGGCCATTTTCTCAGTTCTAAAACATTATGTGCCAATGACAATTGGCAACTTGCTATTAAAAATGTGGGTCTGATTTTCAATCCCTCGTATTTTCCCACGTAACACAAGAGTTTAACCTCGCCACTTATTATATATCAGGCCATTTTTTGCGCAATGACCCTTGTGGAAGACTGAAAAGGAGAGAGACTGTCAAACTGGAGGGTTTAGGGGTTAGCGTTTAGGGGAAACAAGAGGAGATTACAGCGGAGATTCGAATTTTACTTCAGGGTTTCCTGATGGAGACGGATCGCGAGTGATTTTATCTAGTCTTTTTGCCTCTGCCCATGCTAATTCGTATATTTTTTTCATTGCGTCGGCAATTTCCGCACTTTCGATGATAACTCCAAGCTTCTCACGCCACGAGGCGATCATGACTTTGTTGTCGTAGATATTGATTTCGGGAGAAAAGTAGTATTTGTCAGGCGGAACAAAGGCAATTTCTCGTTTTTCTTCTTTATCATGCGCCCCGCGCTCTTCTCCCGAAGGAGTTTTCGGCACAATGGCGCGGATGGCAATGTTTTTGCTTGCGCGGCGTTTGTAATAGGAGGGAAAATAGTTTGGCAAGCCTTTGTGCATGTCGTCCACATTAGCGTACGCCCGAATCGGTTCGTGTGAGGTGAGTGTATCTTCGTAGACATGCTTCAGTCCTTCGCTCCCTTCATAAAATTTAATTTTTGGACGGTTTTGTGTGGCGTGGACCAGGCGCAACTCGGGCACCAGTGCCTCCGCTTTTTTCATCTGTTCGCGCGTTTCTTCAATTTTATTTTTCAAATACTCGACGACCGCTTCGGGTGGCTCAACAGCGTATTCCTGTTTAGGCTCCTTACCCGATACATTAACCAAGCTTTTATTCGATAGGGAATCGAGGATGTCGTATCCAGTTGTGCGATTAATCCCCGCTTTTCGACTGATTTGCGTAACCGTTCCCTTGCCCAACTCCAAAAGACCAATATATACCGTGGTCTCCTTTTCGCTCAGCCCAAATGACTGTAGCTGTAGCTTTAATTCACTATTCGAATCCTTCATGTCGCAATTGTATTCCCCAAATGTATTTGTGTCAATTTTTTTCCACAAAATAATGTTAATGGTGCTAAATATATTGCAAAAATTAGGTATCTCGACTATTTTATTGACGATTATGATTGACAATTAAGCTCAAGCATGGTATGATTATTGCAGAAAGTTCCAAACAACCAAAACAAAAAAGAAAGGAAAGTATGAAAACAGCAACACCTACTAAACTTCAATTGATATCAGAAGGATGGACAGCAGCAGACTATCTCGTTGAATTCAAGCGATTGGGTATTTGCGTATGTTCAACAACGGAAGCGGTAATACTCAAAGGTTTTGATGGGTCAAAAAATGGAACAATCTTCGATGTCACGGTAATGCAAAGTTGTGATGAGAAAGAGGGGGTTACACTCCTATCCATTTATCACAAAATGGATGATCAAAGTCTTTGGGAACCGCCTCTCGAGGTAGCTTTGCTCCTTAGAAAACGACTATCGGATGGAGATGTGGAAGATATGGGACTTAAATCCATCGAGGTGCTTCATAGGCCAGTAACCTTGGATCGTGCCAGTAAGATCCCAGGAATGTTTCACCTGACGCTTTCGAAAGGAGAAATTGGTGTCAGTGGTACCCATTCTTTCGGTACACGCTACCCAAAAGATGGGATTGCGGTACTTAATCGGAATGTACGGCAGTAGGTCTGCCAAGCGCACAAGAGAGAGGCGCATCACAAACTCTCTCAAAGCCCCATAAAGGGACTATCGATTTGTAACCAATCGCTTCGCTTTTGGACAAATCGTGAGCCTCGCACAATGCGGGGCTTTTCTATTTTTCGTGTGATACAATTTCTATATTATGACTGATGCGGAAACTACAAAAATCGTGATGTTCAAGGGCGTGAAGGTGCGGAAGACGCTGCATCACGGAGATGGGCAGTGAACTCGTGACATTTTGTCACGAGTTGAAAGTGGGAGGTACGACCGGTAAGAGATAAACGAAGTTTCAAAGGGTAAGTACAAACTGCACTACTCCTTCGTTCATGAATCAGTCATCGACAAGCTGTCGATGACTGATCTATCGGTAGATGTCTTTGCGGTGTTTGACGTGGAGAAGCAGAATCTCGCGCGGAGCAAGGAATTTGAACATCACGCGCCAATCACGAGTGATCCGAAAAGAGAACACTCCCTCAAATGGTTCCTTTAGTTTTTTAATATGTAGTCTGGGATCAAACGGGTCACGTTGTAGAAATTCAAGTAAAATAGCAAGCTTAACTCTGACATCCTTTGGAGTATCTTTAACATCTTTTTCAAACTTCGGTCCTCCTAACAGACGAATCATTTGGTTCGATGAATTCGACTAAGAAATTCTTTCGCATTCTTAAATTCACTTACAGGTGTGGCAGTTTGAGCGTCATGAAGAAGTTCCTTTATAAATTCAGGTTTGTATTCTCCCTCCTTGTCTACCTCTATATTCGCCATACCAAAGACGAAAGAACGAAGCACGCTTACTTCGTGCGCGAGTTCTTTGAGAGTTGGAGTTTTTGCTTTCTTTTTCATACCAAAACTATAACGGAAATGAGAGAGAAATTCAAATCCCCCGCAGTTCGCTCACGCGAACTGCGGGGGATTCTATCTTACAAACTTTACGCCTTTATAAACCTTACGGACTATTATCGTGCCACCTCAATGGAGCGGGATTCGCGGATGACGTTTACTTTGATCTCACCCGGATATTTGAGTTCGTTTTCGACACGTAGGGCGATGTCGCGGGCCATTTTCTTGGCTTCAAGATCACTGATTTGTTCTGGAGTGACAAAGATACGGATTTCACGGCCTGCCTGGAGAGCGTAGGATTTCTCAACGCCTTTGAATGAATTAGCGATTGCTTCCAAATCTTGCAGACGTTTCAAATAGTTTTCAACGGAATCCCTACGAGCACCTGGGCGAGAACCGGAAATGGCATCCGCCACCTGCACGATGATGGATTCCACAGTTTCATAGGGATATTCTTCGTGATGGGCCTGCATTGCCTTCACAATATCTTCGTGCGCACCGAATTTCTGGAGGATTCTTCGGCCGATTTCTACGTGCGTGCCAACCACTTCGTGGTCAACCGCTTTGCCGATGTCGTGAAGGAGAGCTCCTGCCTTTGCGACGCCAACATTCGCACCGAGCTCCTCAGCGAGCATGCCCGCAAGGTGCGCCATTTCTATTGAGTGTTGCAACACATTTTGACCGTAACTGGTACGGAAATGAAGGCGGCCTACAATTGAAATGATGCGAGGATCCAAGTTGAAAACGCCGCATTCATACGCTGCAGCTTCACCTTTTTCTTTAATAGTTTTATTAATATCTTGCTGCGCCTTCTCGACAATCTTTTCGATCTTGGCGGGTTGAATACGGCCGTCTTTGATAAGCTCTTCAAGCGCCATGCGTGCCACTTGGCGACGGACAGGGTCGAACGAGGAGATGGTGATGGTGCCTGGGGTGTCGTCAACAATAACCTCCACACCCGTCATGCGTTCAAATGCTTTGATGTTTCGCCCTTCCTTACCGATGATTTTGCCCTTTATGTCATCTGAGGGGATGGGTACTGAGGTAGACATAACGTCTCCTGCGACGGAGGATGCGAGCCTCTGAATGGTGGTGCTTAGGATATCTTTTGCTCGTCGTTCGAGTTTCTCCTGTCCGGTAGTCTCGATCTTTCGAAGCCGATTCATGATGTCCTCCTCAAACTTTTGTTCTAGAACGCGGAAAAGTTCTGCTTTCGCCTCATCTTGTTTCAGGCCAGAAATTCTCTCCAGGGCGTCTTTGCGATCACCTTCGAGTTTAACTGCTTTTTCTCGGATCTCTTTGATTTCGGTGATTTTTACCTTGATTTCCTCAACCTCTTTATCCAAATCCACTTGTCGTTTGTCGAGTAAGTCTTCTTTTTTAATGAGGCGATTTTCAGTTTGTTTTAGTTTTTCGTCTTTTTCTCTGACTTCAAGGCGGGCTTCCTGCACTGTTTCGTTCGCCTTTCCTTCTGCTTCGGCGGTAATTTTCTTTGCTTCTTCTTTTGCCTCAAGCATCATTTGCTTGATTTCAAGCTCGACAGAACCCTTTTTTCCGAGGGAAATGATGAGCCGTAAGAAGTAGCCAAGCGCGACGCCTACCAAGCTTCCGAAGCCGGCAAGCAGTAATGCTACTTTTAATGACATGTTCTAATGTGTTCGCTTTTGCTCCGACTTCGTCACAGTAATAAAGGTAGTGTTGGTCATGGTGGGGAGGTATCTTCGTCGATTATTATGTGTAGGGTCAAATTTAGGCGAACACGAATTTAAATCCAGTAATGCCCTCATCGTACAGTAATGAAGCGTGAATGTCGAGTTTGATTTCAGAAAGCAAAAAGCCCATACAGTGACGTGCTGTATGAGCTTTTTAATCATGGAATGTTGCCTAAATTACTTTGTCGACGACACCGTATTTTTTAGCCTCTTCAGCACTCATATAGTAGTCTCGATCGACATCCTTCTCAACCTTGGCGAAAGGCTGGCCGGTATTTTTTGAAAGGATCTTATTGACGTTCTCGCGGATTTTAAGGATTTGCTTCGCGGTGATCTCGATGTCTGTTGCCTGCCCTTGTACACCTCCTAGCGGCTGATGGATCATCACTTCAGCGTTCGGCAGAGCGTAACGCTTGCCTTTTGCTCCAGCTGAAAGAAGTAGTGCGGCAGCGGAAGCAGCAAGTCCCACGCACACCGTCGAAACGTCATTTTTGATGTGGTTCATGGTATCGAGAATGGCCATGGCAGCAGTGACAGATCCGCCGGGGGAGTTGATGTAGAGGGAGATATCTTTTTTTGAATCTTCTGATTGAAGGAAGAGGAGCTGAGCGATGACGATGTTTGCGGTGTCATCGTCGATAGGGCCACCAAGAAAGACGATGTTCTCGCGCAAAAGTCGCGAGTAGATATCGTATGCTCGTTCTCCGAATTGAGATTTTTCGATGACGGTGGGGATGAGGTTCATATTTTTAAATGTAAAGTTAAAAGTGAAAAATTAAAAGTTATAAAGTGAGTATAGCAAAAGGGGATAGGTTTGACAATACTTTTGATGCGTGATATTTTAAGTCGCGAATCGTTCTTTGCATATGGATTGTAGAGACGGCAAAACAACCGGTGATCCTTGTTAACACAGTGTTGTTGGCGAGTCTAACCAAACAGAGAAAGGAAGATTGTGAATACACAATCAACGTTAGTAGTATCCCGCAGAAAGCAGTTCGCCAGTTATGAAGATAAACCTCTTCCCGTGCTCGACGTGCCGGCGCGGCATCTCACGCCGGGTATTCAGGCACTCTCCGAACTCGGTATTACCACTAAAGACTGGGAGGCGATTTCCGATGCGAACAGTCCGCTTGCCAAAAGGGTGGCGCGTGCATGGAAAGTAGGGGGATGGTCACTCACCGAGTCTGAAAGCTTGGCCATCGATCTCCTCGGTACTGATCGAGTGCTTTTGGCACCCGATGTCGCTGAAGTGCAAGACCAATCACCCCAGCCATTTTCTTCGAGAAAAATTCCCTACTCTGCTGAGACACTCCGCCAGGCAAGTCTCGCTAACGAACATGACAAAGCGGAATGGAGACTTACCTACTGCCTCGGTTTGTCTCCACGACAAGTTCTCGGTCGGGTGCTCAAGGCTGGGTTGCATGTAGATAGCGAGCATCAGTCGGCGATTAGCATGTGGGAGAAGTACTACCGCTCCACATATCTTGCTGGATACTATCTGGTCGATTGGACCATGCACTATTATGTCAAAGAGAACCACCAACCCTATCGGTGGGATGAGCAAGAAGACGAGATTGCGAAGCTCCCTGAACAGACCCTTCGAGCGCCGGCGGCGATGATGCTCGAGACATGGGCAAGCTACGCGCTCGTGACCGGGCACCCGAAATGGAATCAGTACTGCTGTTTGCATGGCACACGAATTGAAACCATGGAAGAGGGTCCGCAAAAGTTCCTCTCTATATATCCTGGCGAGGGGGCGATCCCTAGAGTGCGTGTCTGTGAAGAAAAAGAATTTCACAGCGGCGTCGTATTGCTCCGGAAACCTGATTTCTAATTTTAATCACTACATGTCCTGTCGCAGGTGCGACGGGACTTTTTCTTTGCAAAAAAATTCTGGAGTGCTACTCTTCTATACAGAAAGGTTTGATATGGCAAGTAAACTTAAAAAGATCGGACCAGGTACTTACGCGGTTACTTACGCGGTGCCGCCCAACAAGTATGGCGTCTTCGCGATGCACGACAGCTCCGCCCCTTCTCCAAGGAGCGAAATTAAAAGGGTGATCAATGGACCAATCGCCGCGACGCGACGAAAACTGATCGCTCGTTCAGAAAGAATGAAGAAAAAAACGTAAAATGTATACTCCGAATTTTTCGGAGTTTTTTGTACTTGCCTTGGTGGCACACTTTTGATACACTTAGATATATGGCTACCAGCAAAAAAAGAATCAACATAAGTGTCTCGAAAGACATGGAAAAAGCCTTAACGATACTTGCTGAAAGGGACGATGTACCTCAAGCTACCAAAGCATCGGAGCTTCTCGCGCAAGCTATCGAAATAGAAGAGGATGCGGTATGGGAGATGGTTGTTAAGGAACGCATGCGAAAACCTCGCTTCGTATCACACGAAGAAGCGTGGAATATTAAAAAATGAACACTCGATTTTCCATTCGCTACCACTATCAGGTGATGGAGGATGATATTCCGAGTCTCTCACGTGAATGGAACGCACGCATCAGAGAGACAGTTGAAAAAAAGCTAACCAACCATCCCGAAGTTTTCGGAAAACCTTTACAGCGATCTCTTGCAAGTTGTAGAAAACTACGGGTGGGAGATTACCGAGTTATTTTCACGATCTCAAAAACAGAGGTGAAGGTGTGGGCTATCGGACATCGGAGTACTATTTATGGGATTGCGGAAAAAAGAATTAACAAATTTTTATAATGCGACTACATCGATTCTTCATCACCCCTCCCTCTCAGCCGATAACAGTGGGAGAAAAAATTGAGGTTACGGATGCTGCACTGATCCATCAGTGGCGGAAGGTTTTTCGTTTTAAGGGAGCACGTGAAACCGTTATTTTGCTTCCTAATTCAGGCGTGGAACTTGTTTCGGAAGTTGTATCGATTGATGATAAAAAAGCTGTCGTTGAAATTGTTGCGTCGAACACTAAGGAAACACGTCAAAAGAAAATAGTATTGTTTCAGTCGATCATCAAAGGAGATCATTTTGAATTAGTGCTCGAGAAATGCACCGAACTCGGCGTTTCACATTTCGTGCCGATCGTCGCAGAGCGAAGTGAAAAGAAAAATATAAATTTAGAGCGCGCGAAAAAAATTGTGAAAGAAGCGAGCGAGCAGTCGGGGAAAACAATACTCCCTATCGTTGATGATGTTGTGACACTTGAAAAGGTGTTAAACATTTTCACAGTTCCCTCTATCGCTCTTGATTTCTCTGATCAGAGAATCGACGCTAAAAACTTTTCACAAAAGGAGCTTGGAATTTTTGTTGGGCCTGAAGGAGGATGGACTGATCGCGAGCGGGAATTTTTTAAAACAAAAAATGTTTCTATGGTTTCGCTCGGAGAACAAGTTCTTCGTAGCGAAACTGCGGCCATAGCTGTTTCAGCTTTACTACTCTTAAAATAAAAACCGACTTCAAAAAGTCGGTTTTTATTTTATTTCTTTCCCTCCAAAAAAGCAAAAACTTTTTCGTTAGCAAGTACAGTGCGAGCATAAACTCGAGCTCGTTCTTTGTCGACGTCAGGATAGTGAGCAGTCAACGTTGTTACTTCTTTTTCGATCTCGTCATCTGAAGGAATTAATTTTTCCTTGAGTGCGATCTCGTGGAGAATGAGTGAAAGCTTCGCGCGTTTTTCCGCGTCCTCCCTCCACTCCTTGCGTAAGTCATCTTCAGTTTTGTTAAGACGTTTCAAGTAGTCTTCTTGTTTGAGTCCCATGCGCACGAGGTCGTCTCTAAATTGGCCGAGCATTTTTGCAAGCTCGTGTTCAACTAAAAGATTTGGCACATCGATGGTTGATGCACTGATGATCGCTTCGACGATCTGGAGACGTTTTTTTTCCTTGGCTTTACGTTCCTTGTCCTCCTTCATGTTGGCGTGAAGTTTTTCTTTGAAGTCCCCGACATCTTTAAAGTCACCTAATGTTTTTATGAACTCATTGGTGAACTCTGGCATGTTGTGCTCCACTTCTTTGTCGTGTTCTTCTTTGCTTTTGCTGTGGTCGTGTTTTGAATGATCTACTCGGGATTTTCTAACCTCAAGAATGACATCATCGATTTCCTTATCAGTGACTTCGATCGGTGCATCTTTTTCTTTGTGTGCTTCCTGTGCGATTGATTGGTAATCGGCGAGGGTGATAGCAGGTTTCACTGCAACCTTAATAACAAACTCAAGAGGATTCCCAGGGGCTAGCTTAGTGATTCGGATTTCCGGTCGGTCAATTATTTCAAGCTTCTTTTCCTCGATGATGAGAGGATACACATCGGCGAGTGCACGTTCTGCCATTTCCTCAAGAAGCGCCATTTCTCCCACATGCTTCATGAGGATGTTTTCAGGTACCTTACCCTGTCTGAAACCAGGAATAGTTACTTTGCCTGTCAGGTAGTCGACTGCTGCTTTACGATATGATGCGACACTTTCTGTAGGAATACTGCCTGAAATCTCTACTTCAGAATGCGGTAGGTTTTTAATTGAAAGATTGGTATATAGGTTCATAAAGTATAAACATACCAATCAACGAATGATGCGAATTCAACGAATGGCTACGAATGCTTCTTCCGGAATTTGTAGCCATTAGTATATTTGTACTCATTCGTATATTAGTATGTGATTGAATTCCCAGTCTAACTTCTCAGAGCAAAATTAGCAAGCAAAAACCGCTCGATAACTAGAAGCGGTTTATTGCAGCCTCATCTATTGTATCTCCGAGATACTTGCCTCTAGTTCGGTGAAGCTTTCCATCTTCAGATCTTCGTCAATCGAACTTACTTCATCTGAAGTAGGTAGAGCTTCTGGCGTTGTTTCGACGTGCTCAGCTCCTGGCATAACTTCCCCGGTTTCAGTTTGATGTGTTACCGAGTTGATCCTCTGTCCCCAGAAATACAATGCACCGAGAACGAGTACGATGATAATAATGGTGGAGCCGACAATCGGTCCGACAGAATGTTTCTCTTGAACAGGTATCGTCTGTGTTGGTGGCGTTGCTACTGGAGGAGGAGTGACAGACGGTTGCGTAGGAACTACCTGTGCCGCGGACTGTGGAGGGATAGTTTGGTTTTGTAGTGGGTCCATATGATTGATTATTGAATAGTAGAAGGAGTAGTGGTTCCGCCATTAGTGCCCCGCTTGTCTTTGAGCGTGTCTTTGGCGCGGGCATTAATAGCTGCAATAGCATCGACGAGTGCTTTGTGTGCCTCCTTTACTTTTTGTGCTCCAACATTAAGTTTTCTTTTAACCTCAGCGATGGTTTGTTTAGGAGTGCTCGCGGTAAATGAATCGATATTTTGGGATTTGATTGAATCGATCTCCTGTCGAGCAAGTGTGATCTTAGTCCGTGCTTCGGCGGCAAGACGCTTTGCGTCCGTAAGTACCGCTCCCTTTTCTTCCATTTTTACGATACGAGACTCAACACGCGCCGCGTTTTCTTCGATACGCTTCAGCGCTTCCTCGAGTTTTTGGATGGCGTTCCTGACTTGTATAACGATGCGCTCTTTAGCCACTTCTTGAGCTCGCGTCTTGAACTCGGCTTTTGTCGTTGAGCCGACGGCACCTTCTTTTTTCCTCTCCTCCTTAAAATCTTCTTTGATAACTTTTGCTTTTTCTCTAACATCTTTCATTTCTTCCTTCGCGGCTTCTTTTCGTACGGCCGCCGGACGCATTTCTTGCGCGCTCCCGATTATCGGGATGATCAAAAGGAGAGAAAGGAATGCAATAAAATTTCTTTTAGTATTCATGCAGACAGTTTAGTTGATAATGTGTCTATTATACCACTCAAAGAAATATCATCAAAGAAGCCCGCCAGATGAGGCGGGTTTCTTTGAGATTCAGCGGTTATTCGGAGCTACTTCGTTTCCAGACTTTTCTTGTAGAGTTTAATACCCCGTGCGAATGCTTTTTCGGCTGCTTTTCGATCTTTAAAACCAGTGACATTCACTTCTTTTTCCTGAATTTGCTTGTAGGTTGAGTAAAAATGACGGATTTCCTTAAGTGTATGCTTATTGATATCTTTCAAATCCTGTACATCATCCCATCGAGGATCGTCTGCCGGTACACCAATGATTTTATCGTCCGGATCGCCTGAATCCACCATACCCATAAGAGCAATAGGTCGCACGCGAACCAAAATACCGGGAATAAGTGCGTAGGTTGTTAATACCACAACATCGATAGCATCTCCGTCATCCCATAAGGTTTGCGGAATAAAGCCGTAATCAAAAGGAAAATCTTGTGCAGTGTGAGCGACGCGGTCGAGCGCTATAATCCCCGTTTTTTTATCGATTTCATATTTGTTTTTTGAGCCTCGGTTGATTTCGATAATAGTGTTAATCCTCTCTGCTGTTCCTGGCTCAATGTCGTGTAACAAATTCATAATAATTAGTGGTTATGGTGTGTAATTAGGATTTTTTTGCTTCCTCAACTTGCGCTACGGTGGCGCCTTTTACTGACTGGATGTCTATTTTCCACCCTGTAAGCTTAGCAGCGAGACGCACGTTCTGACCTCCTTTACCGATAGCGAGAGACTGTTGGTCTTCAGCTACTTTCACCATGGCTTTATTTTCTTCTTTATTGATTTCGATACCTAATACTTTAGCGGGAGATAGGGAACTTGCGATGAATTTCTGAGGATCGGCAGACCATTCAATGATATCGATTTTTTCACCATGGAGTTCGCTCATTACGGTGGTAACGCGTACACCTCGTCCGCCTACTAATGAGCCAATCGGGTCAATATGCGGATCGTTTGAGGCTACTGCGATCTTTGAACGGGAACCTGCTTCACGCGCGATTGCTTTGACTTCTACGCTACCATTACTGATCTCAGGAGCCTCTATTTTAAAGAGTGCTTCAAGAAACTTTGGATGTGAACGGGAAAGGCGAAGCATAATACCCTTAGGGCTGTCTTCCACTGCAAAAAGGTATGCGCGGATACGCTCTCCTTGACGGTAGCGTTCTCCTGGAATCTGCTCTTCGTAAGGGAGAAAACCGGTAGCACGGCCAAGATCGATGAATATATTACCCCGTTCCATCCTCTGCACCGTTCCGGTAATGATTTCACCTTGTCGTTCGCCGTATTCTCCGAGGACTGAGACTTTCTCAGCCTCACGGATCTTTTGAATAATGACTTGTTTGGCAGTTTGCGCTGCAATACGGCCGTAATTATCCTTTTGTTCCAGAGGGAACACGATCTCATCATCAAGCTTGGCGTCTTTTTTAATCTTTTTAGCGTCTTCAAGAAGAATATGGTGCTCCGGGTTATATCGAACCTTCACGTCTTCTTCAGCGACGTTCGTGATGTCCTGCTCCTCATCTTCCATGAGGATTTTTGAGCGGTCAACCACGATTTTAACCTGATAAAACTCGGTTTTTCCGGAATTTATGTCAAAATGGGCCCGAACAATCTGGCCTTTTTTGCCGTATTCCTTTTTATATGCGGTGGCAAGGGCCATGGTAATGGCCTCAAGAACCTTCTCTTTTGGAATACCGCGCTCTTCTTCAAGCTGCTGCAGCACCGAGTTGATGACTTTAAGATCGAACATAAGTGATTTTTTAATTTTTCTAAAAAAACGAGTTCGCCGCGAGGCGAACTTAACAGATGTAATATATCAAATCTCATCTTTTCGGTCAAGTGCGAACTTTATCCACACTACAGGGAACTTAGGATCAGACAATTGAAGGTATAATTGTGCAATATGCGATTTTTCTTTTCCGTATTGTTTGCAATACTGGCTCTATTTCCGTCTAATAATGTATTTGCAGCGGCGGAAACACTATTCCTAGTTGGCTTTGATGGAACGTTTCAAGATTTTTCAAAAAATGATTCGAGATACATCAATAATAATTTTTTCATTGATGATGATTTTCTTAAGGATAATGTACTAGATGGTCGAAAGGAATATACTAAATTTGGAGAGGGTAGCTTGCGAGTGTATGGCTGGCAGGATGGAACTAAGGAGGGAAAGTTTCATGAAACAAAAATCAGTTTTCTACCGAAAGAGGATATTGATGTGGGGACCAGCGAATTCACTATAGACTTTTGGGTCTACCCTTTTGTCGATATCACCACAGACAAGAATACTGGCAAGTTTTTTGAACTTCTCAATACCAGAAAGAATACTTCCTCGCTGTACCCGAATTCTAATTTAACAATATGGCGAGACAAGGATGCAGGGCGGGGCAGCAACAAGCCTTACCTTTTATTTACTGAAGATAAATTCTCGGCAGACGGTACTGCCGTGGCGGAAGAGCTACTCAAGGCACAAGCAGGAGATGATGTGATCCGAGGTCAATGGAATCATGTTGCGGTACAGAGAAAAAACACCGCGACGGATTCAAAGTTTACCGTTGCGGTGAATGGTAAGATTGGTCCTGCCACATCAAAGCCTTTGAGTTTCAAAATCCCTCCGATGAATCGGGCGATTTTCAGTAAGTTGAGCAATGTAGTGTACGGCTTCCTCGATGAGGTGCGCGTGGTAAAAGGCGAAGCCCTATGGGCAGGAGGAGAAGCCGGAAAAACATTCGATATAACCTCGATTACTTCGGCAATCACTCCCGCCATGAAAGGAAGAGCTAGACCATTCACTCCCTCATCTAAAATCTTGCCCGAGGATGTGCCTCCTTCATTTGTCATACCATTTGATGACTCACTTGTTGCGAGTCAGGGAGGAACTGTGGCCCCGGTAGATCCAAAAGTATCTTCCCCGGCAATAGTTAAAGATGTAGACACTCAGGTGGGAAAGGGAAGCGCGTTCTTTGCGGGTGAGAAAAATGGACTGGTCTACACTGCCTCAGGAAATGAGGTGGATTTGGGTAATGGCAATTTCACCATAGACTTTTGGGTGTTACCTGAATTACTTTCATCCGGCACCGCCGGGGAATCTCTTCAGCTGTTCTCTCTTAAAGATAGCTCGAATAAAACCTTTCTATTACAGAGGTATAACTTTACAGGGGATACTAAGACACTTCTGTTCGGACCTGTTATTGACGCATTTTCTAATCCGAAAAACGCACGTGGTGCAGATGTGAGTCCTACTGGCGTATCTCCATGGTGGCTTGATATTGAAGCGAGGCGCTGGAATCATGTTGTAGTCCAAAAAGATGGACCGTATCTGCGCCTTATGATAAATGGTGTCGTAGGTGGTGCCGCGTATTCTGTCCCTTTCACTGGCAAAACTACACTAACGATTGGTGGTGTGGCAGCAGCAAGTACCGTCGGAGGGAAAGTCTATCCGTTCAAGGGTTATATCGACCATTTCCGAATTACCAAAGCGGCTCTGTGGCCAGGTGTAACACGAGGAGACAAGATAGAATATCTAGCTCCGAAAGGAGGTGAACCTGTCATCATAGAGAGGCCAGTAGAGATTGACCCATATGCCAACCGTAGTGAGGTACCCGGAAAAGAAGGCATTCCTACATTCCCGAATCTTTCTTCAACCGAAACATCAGAAGAGCGAGACCTTCCGGAAAGAGCAATTGCACAAGAGCTGTTGATACAAAATCTGGACGGCTCTCGAGACTATACTAATTATTATGACGATAGAAGCGTCTTAGTAAAGAGCGTCTTTTGGGCAGAAAACACCGGCGATAAAAAATTGAAGACGCTGGAGTACGATGCTTCGGGAGAATTATACAAAGAAACACATTTTGGACCAAAGGGCGCTATTGCCGACACGTATTTCTATTATTCCGCGGCAGATGGCGGTTCGTTGCACAAGGAAATCCTTCGTCGAGGAGACAAAGAGCTCTACACTCGGTTTACCCCACAGGGAAAAATTGCTTATGCCCATGAAGTGAAGGGAGGAAAGTATGTCTATTCTAAACATATTAACTATGATCAAAAGGGAAAGGTGCAAGACGATCTCATCATATATGGGCCAGATCAATTTGAGAAAAATGTGTATGTGGCGAGCGAACAAACTGGGCAGGTGAGGGAGATTAGAAATTATACAAAGACTCCAGTATCTGCAGATGGCGCTCCATACGCATATACTGCAACCCTACTTGAAAACGAAAAAGTTCTTTCTAAAAAGACACTGTACGCGGACAGTAATTTTAACGTGCGAAAAATGGTGCTTTCATCATTTGATGCGAGTGGAAAGCACCTGACTATCGAAAGAACGTTTGATTACATCAATAATCTGCAACACTATCTGGAATATCATACCAAGGGTGAAAAAATCATCGGCAAGAAAGCATCTGAATACACTTGGAATATAAGCGACGGAGCGTACCGTTCTAAAACTACCTATGACTACAAAGGTCTTGCGGGGACATTTGAAGCTAAAAACAAAAAGATCGCGGGTAGTGGCCAGCTGCTTCATTATGTGAATGATGACGAAGCTGTCGATACCGATACCACATTTACTTATCAAACCATCGGCGGAGTAGTGAGCTGGAAAGACAAGACAACCAAGAAGTATGACAAAGATGGCAAGCTTATTAAAGTAACGGTAACGGTATTTAAGGAAAAACCCGAACCTACGGAAGATTCAATTACCGCCTATGATGGCGATTCAAACAAACTCTCTCTTACACGCTTTAATAACGGCGCGCGTATCTCTACAGAATTTTATGACAGTTTTGGAAATATTTTCTTTAAAAATAAGTACCAGAATGATGTTTCAGGTGGGTACACAGTCAAGTCATATTATGTTCTTGGTGCCAATGAGATTCCAGCGGGGGAAAATACCTATACTGCAGACGGCTCTCTCGCGAGTGATCTCAAGAAAGACGAACTGGCAATGAAAAACTACGGAGACGCACTTCTTGTTTCCTTAGGTGTCTCCAAGTCAGGACTTACTGCGTCAAACGAGAAAGCTAAACTTCTCGAAGTCTCGAAGAAAATCATAGGAGCATATAAAGAAACGCTCACGAATTCTTCTGTTGCAGGCTCGAAGCAAAAGAAATACCGAATATATGCAGATTTTGTAAACAAATTAACGGCAGGGGTATTCGCGATTGAGCATGCAGTCTGGGGTGCTGATCCGGGGAAGTCATTGGTCAACGATCATCAGCTTGAATATACAGCAAAGCCATGGACCGGCGTCGATGCCGCGAGCGGGCAAGAATTTTTTGGAATCTACATTATGCCAGGGAGAGTCTCACCTGAGTCGCCTGATGCCGTGTTTATTGACATGGATATTAATAACCCAGCTGTTCTTACTACCGTTCTCGGAGCATCTTCATATGACGCACTGAAATCTATTTCAAAAAAGAAGGAAAAGTGGGATTCACTCTCGGTGCTTCCTTCCACGGTATATGGTTCTACGGGCACAACATTGTATAGATACAATCTGAGAGCAAACAATGGCACAGGAGCGTATCTCTCACTTAAAGAGCTCACTAAGGCTGATCCGACGATTAACCTTCTGCTAGATCGTATGCAGAAAGATTTAGGTGCTTCTCTTAGTCCGACACTTTCTGATGAGGAGGTGATTAAGATTTTTTATGAGTATTTCTTCGAGACAAATCTTTTTCAATATATCCATGATCTTGGCGACGTGTCGCAAACAGTGAATGAAACATTAACCCGTGGAGGCGGAGACTGCGAGGATTTTGGAATATTTGCAGCTAGCTTATTGCACAATCTATTTTTGAGGCTCGATAGGGGAGATGCAGCGGCGCGTGTGGGACTCGGACTTGTACATGTCGATGCTTTCGGAAAGATTTCATCCAAAAACGCAGGAGCGGGACACGGTTCTCTTATGTTTAAGGCGAAAAATGGTAGCCACTACTATATTGAGGCGAGCTACCTCTTTACTGGCTCAGCGGGTAGCTATGAGTTTAATCGCGACAAGATACTCACCGTCCTCGCTCCGGGAATAGGGGGCGCAGGGGCTAAAACAGGAAAAGTTGAGGTGGTACCTAACGGGTGGTATGTTGAGGCGCTTACCTTTAATCCGATTGAAGGAGTGACCGAAGCGTTTGCTGCATCTCAATTGTTTTCTGTGAACAAAATAGCACCTTCTCCAGTTGGCAAAAGTGCTGCAGAGAAAATATCGTCATTGCCGACCTATATCGAGCCATACAATAGAAAAGTGAATGCGCTTGCTGATTCTATCGTCAGATATATTCCACGATTTAAAGACAAGACTCCCGAGTATCTAGCGGAATATGTGAATATGGTGATGAAAGAGTACAGCGTTTACCGTGCTGACGGCAGAGGTGATACTTGGGCACGTGTCGACGTTACTCTCTCATCGCTTGACGGTATCCGAGGTGATTGTGAAGATCTCGCGTTTGTCGAAGCCAGTCTCTTGCAAAACATTCTCACGAAATATTATATGAGCCGTGGGGATCTTTTGGTGAATGCGATGATCAGAGCGCAGGATCATGTAATGGTTATCGCTCAAAACAACTACGGCGGAGTTACGGGTAAAGCCCATTTGCTCGTAGGGTTTGTTTCCCCTCGTGCCGACAGTGACCTGACGACGGTGCGTCTCATGGATCCCCAAACGGGAGTGATGGAAGCATCGAGACCATTTTCTATGTTGTTTACCGATCAGTATCTTTTCTTCGCTAACACGGACAAGATCACGACCATCACCTACTATGATTGGAGTACTCTGAACCTATCTGCTTCGGTTAAACAATCTGGGGAAGGGAAGAAAAAAACTGAGAAAGTAAAACCCGTGCCAGCAGAAACAGGCGAAGTATTTACAGACGCAGAGATTGATGCGGCAGCTGCATCAATCCAAAAAAAACAGAACGAAGGAGGGACATTTACCGCCAAGGAAAAGGCCATTTTCGATTATATGAAGGAAGTTTTAGAGTATGAACAACGTCTGGATGATATTGGGGGAGAAATCGATGGTTTTGAAAGTATAAATGACAAAGCGGAAGTATTCATCAAAAAAAGTCTGGATACGATAGATGCCGATGTTGCTAAAATTGCGGAAAAAGTGGAGCAAGGAAAGACGTCTGAGATAACCGCATCAGATGGCGCTGCGCTTGTCGGTGCCCAAAATAAAGCTCAGGCGGGTAAAAGTGTTCTACACGACTCAAGCTTGTTTGCCGGATTGGAAGGTGGAGACGGTTCGCAGCCGTTTCCACCAATCGATCTCAATGGGGATTATGTCATCTTTGATCTGGAACCTTCTCAGCCGATCGATCTCATCCATCCAGCCCTTGACCCTAGCGCGTGGGGCAGTGACTTTACGCCAGCCGCTCCCGTCCCCCGATCTGAAGTGGCACTTCCAGGCTCCGCTCCTGACGGGCCTCCCCCGGGCTTTCGTGTCGACACGAGAATATCTGATTCAAAGTTAACACCTGACCCGATCGTGAGCCCACAACAGTCATTTGTGAGCGCTGTGGCGAAAGTCTATTACGTATGGCAGATTCCACCAACGCCTATATTTGCTGGACCTGCAATTTCAAACAATATGTTGTCGACGATAAATCCTCTTAATGGACAGATTACGTTCTCAACTCCTGTTATACCCACAGGTCTTCTTAACAATAGCTGTCCCAACGGAAACACCGTTACCAAACTATGCAGTGATATTCCTGCATCCGCGCGGGTTACCGTCAAACCGGAAAACTCTTATTTTGTAGGCAGGGATACCTGTGCTTCAAGCGTGAATATTTGTTCGGATGATACTACGTTCAACACTGGTTGGCAGTGCAATCCTGGCTTCATTCCCGCGCGCGGCAAGTGTATAAAAATTGATATTGAGATAGAAAAACCTGACGTATGTCCCAATATTGGAGGTACGCAAGCAACCGTACCAGTCGGTAAGATAAAAGACGCGGCGGGGAATTGTGTAGAGCCCCCTGTAGATGCGTGTGTAAATATTCCTGACATTCAAAGCTCTGTTCCATCGGGAATGGTACGAGATACCAGTGATCGTTGTGATATCTGTCCTAACATTCCCGAAGCACAGATCGAAATTCCGACAGGTATGAGCAAGGATGCGGCTGGCAATTGTGCCTTTCCATCAGTGAACGCCACCGTTTCCCTCGGCTCTTGTGCGCCGGCCACTAACCTCACTCCCGCGAACGTTTCAATCGCTCCCGACAAAAAAGCAAAATTGGTCATCCGTACCGCATCTAACGTAATTTCTGAGCTTAGCTCGAATGGCCAAGTACATCTTCCGCCAGGATCGTATGCGTGGATAGCTACGCCTGAATCAGGCTATGTATTTTCTCCAAGCGTTCCAACTTCAGGCACGCTTACCGCGAGAGACTGCGCGCCTCCGCCGCCATGCACCTCAAACTGTATCCCTATTATTTCTATCGGTGACACGAGAATAACGGAAGGTAATACCGGCAAGACTAATGCATCGTTCACGGTCAGTCTATCGAGAGCTGCGACTGCAGCAGTGACTGCGACGTTTACCACCTCCAATGGCACTGCCACGCTAGCGGACAAGGATTATGAAGCGACTACCGGCTCAGTTTTTCTTGCTATCGGCGAACTCACTAAGACTATTGTTGTCCCGGTTATTGGTGACACTACTGTTGAGCCTGACGAGTCCTTTACGGTGACACTCTCGAACCCAAACATCGTCACACTCGGTCGTTCTGTAGCTACGGGTACGATCGTAAACGACGACAGTAGTGGTACCAATGACTCCGATGTGTGTCCTAACATCGATGGAATCCAAACCTCTATTCCATCGGGAATGACTAAGGATGTGAACGGAAACTGCGTCGGGGGTGGTACAGGAGGATGCCCTCCGAATTGTCCCGGAGGCGGAACCCCAAGCATCTTCATTGATAATAGTTCCGCTGCAGAAGGTTTTCCAGTGACGTTCATTGTCCGACTCGACAAGGTTTCATCACTTCCGGTAACTTTCGCTTACAAAACTACTGATGGTACTGCGAAGGGTGGACCGTCGACAGATAGTAGTAGAGATTACACGTATGTCCCTGTAAGCAGTGCTACTCTTACTATCCCCGCCAATGTTCTTTCAACTACTGTATCGGTGCCTACTAATGGCGACGATATTTATGAAGTTGATCCGCCTGAAACGTTTAGCGTCACGTTACTCAGTATTGGAGGCGCCACAATCGGGGATGCAGTGGCGACAGGAACAATCGGCGATGACGATGTGCAATCAGTAAGCTGTAATGTGTATGGAAGCGCTGATGCCACCGCCTTGCCGATTACCACCACTTTCATCAACCGCAACACCTATTGGAGAGCGACGGCCACTCCGGCATCTCGGGCAAAGACCGTATCGTGGACGGGAGGGCCAACCACGGCGGATATCGTTACTGGAGGTGCGCTTAATGCCACCGCCAAATCCTACACAACAGCGGGGAACAAGACCTCCACCATCACCGTGAACGGAAAAATCTGGAATAGTCCTAACCCTTGTCCGATACTTCGAGCCATCGATCCGTCGTATAATGAATTTTAATTTCGCAAAATTATATGAACAAAGCAGCACCATATCTCTTCATACTCTTGGTAATCGGCCTAGTTTCCTATGTCATCGTCGATGAGCAACAAAAGAACACGGTGCAAGGCGAACGTGCACTCTCGGAATCCTCGATGCGCGGTATTGGTGAAACGCAGGGAGCGCTTGATGCTCTTGCGGATGGTGGGGCGACCAGGGTAGCAGACGATATTAAAAATATCGATGCGAAAAAAGCTGAAGCCGCGAACATAGATACGCAAGCCACCATTGACCGTCAGGAAAAAGCTGAGAGACTGAGCGAACAGGAGACAATGCCTGGGAGTGTCGGTGAGTTTAATCCACGATAATAGATTACGTTCGTTTCTTGTCAGTGGGTGACGAGGTGTATACTTATTACGACGAGCGAGGATATCGCGGCTGCATGCTGATGCAGACATGATATCCGAGCGATGTCGTATCAAAAGGATGAATCCTTTTATTATTATGAAATTACCCTCAAAATTTTTCGTAGTGGTTTTGGTCGCCTTATTGTTCTTTGTTGCTACCAACTCCCTCTACGCATTCACAGAACTTAATCCTATTACTCCTGCTAATCATGGCGGATCATCGCACTATTTGATAACTGGCGAGGGTACGAATGCTGACTGTAATCAAAAAGGAGATGCGATAGCGAGAGATTTCTGTGTTATCACGGGAGCAACCTCGGTGCATACTCCAGCTGATATCGTATCTGGCGGAACATTTTATATTGAAGGAAGCTTGAATACGCGAGTCCGTGAGGGTATTTTAAGTAATGTCGACAGACCTTACACGGTATACGCCACTTTTCAGGGAACATCTATCAACGTTGGGAAATATTTGTATGGAATAATTCCAAGTTCAGGTAATAACATCACTGGCCCTTATAAAATCGGGCCATTTGTGGCCCCGCTCACGGCTGGGAAGTATAAAGTATCGTTAGATTTTGTTACCCTCTCTCCAGGTACTCAATTTACTGAGTATCTTCGTGGATATCATGAAGTAAACGTCGTCGCGCCAACATTTAATAATGATCCACTACGAGTAACAGCCCAAACATCACCAATGTGCGGGGGAATGATCAATCTTTCATGGGACAAAGCTACTGCTTCAAATTCTAACAACGCCGTAGGGTATAGTGTGTATCGCTTTAGCAAAGATCCCTACGCCGGTGAGCCGTATGAATACTCGGTCATTAAAATTCGGAATGTAAACACAACCACCTATATCGACAGCGGCCTTCAGCCGAAGGCGCGCTACTGGTATTTCGTGTTTCCTGCTACCGCAGATGAGCTTGCGAAGGAGAGTGTTAATGCCGCTGCGACACTGCTTGCTCAGGGTCAGGCTCCCGCGCGGGGATACACTAACCCTAATGCGGTGTTTAGGAATCTCGGAACACCCACTCCTATTATCGATCCTTCAACTGCCCTCGCTTCAGCAGCGTGTCCGCCTGTAGTAGAAGCCCCGGACCTTACTGCTATTACTCCGACCATCGATGTGGGTCGAAGTACCCTGGCTGTCGACAGTGCGACTAACAGCTATGTATTTGGATCAACCATCGCTCTTCGCGGCGTTATTCATAATGATGCTGTAGCCGATATTACCCAGTCGTTCAATAATCTTTATCAAATCAGTACTGACAATTTTGCTCCACAAGGTGACGCTGTCGCCCTTTCTCCGACTCGGAATAGGGTAGGCTTTACCAACAAGGGGGCGCATGCACTTCTCAACATATCAAAAAATACCAGCAAAGAAGTCAGTCTCTTAAGTTTTGTTCCCACAAAAACCGGCCTGTACTTTATCCGTCTCTGTGCGGACTTGCCGGACTACGACTATGGATCTGTCGCTGAATCCAATGAAAATAACAACTGCTCGGCGAGCCTACAGATCTTTATCGTAAGCCCCGATCTCACCGTTCTCTCTGCACCGGTAGTGAGTGGTAGCGTTCTTGCTACAGGAGGCTTTGACACCACGAAGCCTCTAACCCTTAGAGGTACCATCACCAACCAAAGCCCGGTGTCTGTTACGCGTACTTTTCCTAATCTCTACCAGTATTCTATTGACCGGGTCCACTATGAAGATTTTACCGCTACATCGTTGCCTCAGCTTGCGGCGTTTGCGACCGGAAACTTGCAGCCTTACACGTGGAATCCCACGGTTGGTGACACAAAAACCTATTATATTCGCCTTTGTGCCGACATGTCGGGACTTTCCAAGGGTCTCGTGGGAGCTGTTGTCGACGAATCCAATGAAAACAACAACTGCTCGAGCGATGCGGCAGTTAGTTTAGGGGTGCCACCGCCAGTGTTGTCGACGGCGCTTGAACTTAAAGTCAGAAAAGAGGGCACAGCTCTTGTCGACGCGCGATATTCGCTTACCATTCCTGAAAACAGTAAAGCGGTGCTCTCGTGGGAATCGAGCAATACTCTGGGAGGGAATTCTTGCGATGCCCTTGGTTCATGGACCGGTAAAAAGACAAATGCTTCGACGGGAGATAGTGTCGGTCCCTTAGCCAAGGGTTCCTACAAGTATCAAGTGCGTTGTGGTAGCGCCATTCCAGGGGATATTGCAATGGTAACTAGCAATGAAGTAACGGTAGAAGTAACGGCAGGGGAGACGATCTGTATCGTAAATTGTGACGGACAGACTTTTGTTCCGCCAGGTACGCCAGGTCGCCCTGTCACACCTCCAGGCACACCAGTGACACCTCCACCACCGTTTTCGCCATCAATCTATAGCTGTGCCCCTTCAAAAACCGCAGTGAAAGTTGGAGAATCTGTGACGTGGACAGTAATAGGAGGAGGAACCACGTTCATATGGACTGGATCCAATATCACCGGCAAAACGGGAAACCCGATATCGGTGGCATACCCTGGGCTAAGTACCAAAACTGCCGAGGTTCTGGTGGATAATAGGTGGAGGGTGGTGTGTAGTCCGAATGTTACCGTTACGATCGATCCGACTTTTAAAGAAATTTAAGGATATTCAGACATCTCTCTTTACCGCATAATTAAGCGTAACCACTACCCAAAAAAGAGACTACGCAGCGCGGCCGGCGCGGAGTCCAAGGAAATTTTTCACCAGAAAAATTATCCGGTCTCTTTTTTGGGTAGTGGCGGAGCTTATGCGGTGAGTGGCATCCGTGGATATCAACAGTCAAATAGCCTCAATGCATTGTATACTGTATACAATCTGTGTATGAAAAAGTCGCATGTAACTCTTGCTATCGTTGTGGTTGTGATGTTAGTCGCTGTATTTGTGTGGAAAAAAAACGAAGAGAGGCAAGCGCTCATTCTATCCAACCCTCCGGTTGAGCAACTTCTTTTTATCAAAAAAATTGGTGGAGAATTTACGTTGGAGCAAAAGCAAACAATTGAGGAATTTAAAGCTAAGCTTTTGGTGCGGGCGGGGCTTGGAGTAACACTCACCGAGAATGAAAAAGGGATTTTTACCGCGGTCATGTTTGACCAGGCGGCGGTTTTCCCGAACGGCGGAACAGTGGTGAACCAATCGGTCTTGAAATTTAGCACGGAAGAAATTGACCTCATTTCCAGTGCGCTTAAAAAGTAAATGATTTATCATAGAGAAACAATAACTGGTTCAATGGGGAAAAAGGTTAGAATCGAGCGTCTTTGTGTCTACATAGTTGCAGTTTTATCGCTGTTCTCCTTTTTCTTTGCGTCCAATGCGGTCGAAGCTTATGTGCCCGGCGATACTATTACCCACGGCACCTCCCATTCATACAACAACTCGACCTACAGTATATATGGGTCATATTATGTGGGAGTCGCTATACACAAGAACGGGTCGGTTTGCGACCAACAATATGGAAACGTATACGGGTCGAACGCGAACCCGCCGGGTCCCGCTTCGATTTCCGCGTCATGTTCTCAAGTCGCAGGTCCCGTCGGTACCACGTACACGTTTAAAAATTTTCTGCTCTTCAACGGGAGCTGGTCGTCAACAGGCGAGACCACATATACCGTTGTAGCCCCGACCTGTACCACTTTCACCTACTCGGGTTGGGGGGCGTGTCAGTCAGACAACACACAGACAAGAACAGTAACCGGGAGCTCTCCTGCAGGTTGCACCGGCGGGTCTCCGGTAACCTCACAATCCTGTACATTTTCTGCGCCGGCATGCAACTACACCTATTCAAATTGGGGAGCCTGCCAACCCAATGGTACGCAGACACGAACAGTAAATTCTACATCCCCGTCGGGATGTGCAGGGACACCCGCAACATCCCAGTCTTGTACGTATGTTGCGGCGGTCGCATCCGCAGGCCTTTCTCTCGCCACGCCCTCCTCAATGCCTGTGCCATACAACTCGGCTGCGACACTCGCTGTTTCGTCTCAAAACGCATCCAACTGTAATTTGTCCGGCGGAGGACAGACATGGAGTAATGTCACAGGAAATGTCGGTGCAGGAAACGTGGGGGTGGGTAACCTCACCACGGACACAGCATTTTCTGTCAACTGTACCCCTAATGCTAATACTACGGGTACACCATCGAATAGTCTTACGGTTACTGTCGCTGCGCAGGTGATTAATTACACTATTTCTTCCGCCGCAGGTACTGGAGGCACGCGGTCGTGTACCGGTTGTGGAACTGTATCCTCAGGGTCTCAAGTCAGCGTGACTGCCTCGCCTAACACCAACTATCAATTTTCAAGCTGGAGTTGGTCGGGTACGAATAACCCTTGTTCCTCTGCTGGGAGCACCTGTACATGGAATGCGGCGCAAAGCGGCACACTTACCGCAAACTTTACGGCAGTGCCTTCTTTTGGCACCCCCTCATTTTCATCGGTATGTAACAACCAGGTTACTCCCAATGACTGCTCCACTCCGATCATCGACGGATCAACGGTAACCTACTCAGGTTCGGTCACCAACTCTGGAGGGGCGGCGGGAACATGGAATGGAACCGTTGAGGTAAGGGATGGTAACAGCGGCACTGTCTACACCAACTGGATTTCGGGAGTCTCTGCCACAGTTGCGGCTAACACCACAGCAACGTTAAGTGGTACACATAGCAACGATGCTACATTCGGCGCTGGGCCTTGGCAATTTAGATTTTGTCAGAGCGGTGGTAGTTGTTCTCCATGGAGCGGTAACTATTATTTCACCAAGGGATACAGCATCAGTACCACCGCATCTCCGAGTGCGGGTGGGTCAATAGCCTGTTCGGTAGGGGGAACTACGGTGCCCTGCAGCAACACTTTTCAATCAGGGACAGAGGTGGCACTCACCGCTTCTACCGCGGCTAACTACCAGTTTTCAAACTGGTCAGGTGATTGTTCAGGATCGTCTTGTTTGCTTACCATGAACGGGAATAGGAGTGTTACTGCAAATTTCAGCAGTTTTAACTACAGGATCGATCCTCCTGCTGCGCAGACTATCACCCAAGGAAAGACGATCTATGTTTATGTACCTACAACATTAACAGGGGGAAACACCGAGGGAGTTACTCTCACACTCTCAAATCTTCAAAATGGTGTTAGTTATACTGTGGATCCTGTCGGCGCTCTTAACCCGTCGGTGACCAGAGTTTTTGCAATTACGGCCGCTGGAAATGCCACCGTCGAGACAAGAACTGTTACGATAACCGGCAGTCCTCTCGGTAGAACCACGACATTCAGTCTTAGTGTGTTAGCGCCGACGGTGAGTGCGACACTTACCGCGAGAAATGCTGCCGGTACAGCGGTCACTGCCGCGCAAACAGGCGAGACCCTGAACTTCACAACCTCGGTTTTGGGAACGGCTGGAGGGACCGCCACGTACTCAGGACACACCTGTGGTTCAGGAGCCAATTTATTTAATGTAAGCGACGGTTCATTTTCGTGCACCTATACCAGCGCTAGCAACAAGACTGCAAGCATAACAGTCACGAAACAAGGGGTATCTGCTACTGCTACCAAAGTTATTTCCGTGACGGCACCACCAAACACACTCATTATTCAGAGTGTTGTTATTGATGGAGCAGTAATAACACCGACAACCGGAGCAAGTATGGAGATGTACGACGGTACGTATAACGGAATATATCCAACGGAAAAAACGTTCACGAGTACCACCGGCACCATCACCAACACCATTCAAGCTCCCTCAAAATTGAACGGAAACTCCTTTCTTTCTTGGTCAGGGTGTGACAGCACTCGATCGAGACAGCGATGTGACGTGACAGTCGCTAATGGCGCGACTAAGACTATCAACGCGCAGTATGTCACCGCCTCCTATTATCGTCCGAACTTCACGGTAAGCGGTGTAGTAGTGAATGGTGATAAATACAAGGGAACTTCGACATATGTAGACTATACCATCAACGACCATAACGTGACGATTGTTGGTACGATCACCAACTCAGGTTCGACTGAGGCTCCTGATCAAGCGGCATATGTATCATTTGAATATAGCACCAATGGTGGAGCAAGTTATACTGCCATGGGCGCAGCGTATCCAGCGATAAAGGAGCAAGGTGGCTCAACGATTCCTGCCTCATTTCCTAGGGGCGCACAGCAAAGAGTGTACGCTGTATTAGATGTTCCTCCGGGTGCCTATACTCTACGTATCTGTGTGGATTCGGCCAACAGTATTCCTGAAACTAACGACAGCGACAATTGCTCGGGAGGGACGGCGATCGTTGTCTCCACTCCCTCGGCTCCACCGACCGTTCAGTCTTGTTTTGCCTCATTCGTCAACACTAATACCGCTGAATCGAATCGTGACGTTCGAACAAGTGGAAACGTCGGGATATCAGGAAATTGTTCCACTGATTACTTCCAAGGGATGACGGTCACGGGTACAGCTTATGCATCTGATCTAGGGGCTGGAGTTCCCGTACTCGATCTTTATGGCTGGTTTGGATGGAGAGATTTTGGTACGGATCCAACTAACGGCGGCAACGGCGTATGGAGAGATACGGGGCCAGTGAGTACTAGTGCACAGTATTCTGTTCGAGAGGCAAATGGAGCATGTCAAAACAGCAGTGGCTGGCCAAGTGGGGATGGTATCGGATTCGGTCCGATTAACGTGTCTGCGGGATACAGCAACTCTTTTACGTACGCTTCGTACCTCGGATGTCTTCAAAATGATCCTTGGCAAAGAACACATGTTAATTTCGGGACCTACGGTGTTCCTTGGGGGATCTATAATTACGGAGTAACTAACACTTTCAGTGGTACATACTATTGTTATGTGCATCTGAACTCTGTATACGATGTTCCAAGTGATACTTTTAAAACACCAGTTTTAATGCGGGGAGATCCGAAAAGCTTTAACCTCTCAACCCGCGCTGAAAGCTGCTACAGTATTCCTCGGGGTGCGCTTGATGACGATTATTATCAGGAATCATGCGGAAATAGTAAGTATACTGATTCTGTTACATTTAGCTGTCCGGGATATACCGCAACTCCTGTGCAGAGCACATCTAATCCTTTACCACTTCCGAATACTCCTATCCTCAAACGACATACCTTGAATGTTAAAAGTACTTTCGGTACCGAATCAAGTCAGGGTGTGTTCATTACTCAGGTGGGCAGTGCGTACGCATTGAAGACAGATGGAACTCTTACTTCCTCTGTGGTAGTGCCGATGGAAGGAGGGAATTTTGGAGGGACTACCGACTACTCTAAGACCACTGAGCGTAACTTTAGAGTTACTCTCAAGGCACCCTTCACACACCCTTCAAGAGGAGGTTCGTTTATCGCGTGGAGTGGATGTGATTCACTTGCCACATCGGGCGACGCCCCTGCAGGAGTTAGTAATAATCAATGTACGATCGATTTTAAATATTCTAATTCAGGCGGTATTTCGAGAACCATAACAGCAAACTATTTTGTTGCAGTTCCTGCTCAGCCGATCATAAGTGTAGGACCAGGGTCGTGCGGGGCGAATGTAAATATTTCATGGAGCGCAGCCGCAGGGGCAACAACCTACAAATTGCACCGTTCAACGAATGGGTTGGGTGGTCCATTTAATCAACTTCCGATTGGTATCCCTACTACGGTAACAAGTGTGTACCCAGATTCAAAGCTTAATGCCACCACTCCGCTTTCACCAAATACGGAGTATTGGTACCAGTTGGAGGCGGTGAATACGGGAGGTAGCTCGTTCTCGCCGATCACTTCAGGGCTGTCTTCCAAGAACTGTTTCGACTTCGGCCTCACCAACGGAGGCAACAAGACGACAGTAGCGGGAACAAATCCTGTAGACAACACACTCACCGCTTCACTTACACCTGAAGCAGTTGGCGCAACAACACAAGTCGTTAACCTCACCATGGGGTCACTACCAGCTGGAGTAACTCACGTATTCCTTAAGGGCGGTGTGGCTGTAACTTCGATCACTCCGAACGACACCATTACCGTCAGGCTCAATACGACGCTCGGCACCACGCTTCCGAATACCTACGCCATCACCATTACAGGTACCAGTCCAAATCCAAAAATCCCAGGTCAGAATCTTACAAGACAGACGACATATAACCTCATTGTTACCAACCCAAGTAACATGCAGCTTTCTGTTACTAAGTCAGGTACGGGAACCGGTACGGTAAAATCGAGCGAAGCAACACCGAAAATTAATTGTGGTAGCACCTGCTCGGCTCTCTACACATATAGCGACCAGGTGACACTTATACCTACCCCTGATGCAGGCTCAGCATTTAAACAATGGACAGGTGCGTGCAGTTGGACGGGGAGTTGCATAGTCAACATGAACGGAAACAAAGCGGTTGACGCAGAGTTTACTAAGCAGATCGCGTCTGTTGATCTTAAGGCGGAAACATCTGACGGACCGATAATTGTCGACTATGATTTCAATCCTAAACTTACCTGGTCGTCGACGTTTGTAAACGCAAACAGCTGTAACATCACGATAGATCGGCAATCCAACAACTTTCCAAAAAATGGCCAGCCGGCGTCGATGACAGCGCCCGGTATTTCGACCGAAGCATTGAGGCAAGATGTCACCTTTACCGTAACTTGTACGAAAAATACTGGCGCAGGAGGGGGAACGGGGACTACGGTCACTGACAGTGTGGTGGTTAAGGTAAAAGTAAGAACGGGTGATGTTACACCAGTTACTCGAGCTAATTCCTGCGGAGTGATTGACGTCACTTACCAGTCGGCTGGTAATGCTACGACATACACACTCCATCGGAACCCCGACGCGAGCGGTCTTAATCAATGGGGAAGGATTGCTGGCGGAGGAACTGAAGCTACCGGTGTAGCGTTCGGTGCACTTCCGGCCGTACATACCGGTCTCACTGCCGGAACCTTGTATCAGTACCAGCTTCAGGCGTTTAATAAAGTCAGTGATGCATCGTCGCCAATCAGGAGCGCGACTGCATCCGCAAACTGTTTTGATTACACTCTTTCAAACTCAGGCAATGTTGGCGTCGGTGTTACTGGAGCAGCCTCAGCTTCAGTTACAAAAACATTAGTCACTGCACCAACTCAAGCGGTAACATTGGCAGTGTCGAGTATTAAAAAACCAGATAACAGTATAGTGACCGGCTCAGGAAGTAGCCTCAGTACATCCGGTCTCACTATTGCGATCAGAGACAACAATCCTTCTAATCCTACCAGTACCAGCAACATTGATGTAACAACCAACAATGCGACCCTTGGGACGTATGTTGTTACCGTCGTTGGCTCGCCGCTCGGTAAGTCAACCTCTTTCAACGTAACAGTTTCTATTGGACAGCCAACCGTAACGCTAAACACTACGACTGCAGCTTGCGGAGCAAATATTAATCTTTCGTACGGAGGAGGGTCCGGCGCGAATTCATTTACGTTGTATCGACAAATTGATAGCAATACCTCACCGTATCCGCAACGCGCTACTGCACCCACTCTCGCCGGTTTACCTACAATTGATAAAGCCTCTGACAGTTTGATCGCCGGAAGAACATACTGGTATCAGCTTAAGGCATCAAATGGAAGCTTCGATGCCTATTCGCCACGGGTGAGTGCGGTTGCAAGCGTGCCGTGTCCGACAATTGATTTGAAAATTAACGACAAAGACTCTGATACGGTTGCTGCTGGATCGAACGCCGCATTAAGCTGGCAATCGTTTAACGCGCCAACAGGAAGCACCTGTTTAGCTTCTTCTGTTCCAATAAGTACATTCAAGGGGGCGCGGGTGTTGACCTCGTCTTCACCGGAAAGTGTTGTGGTGGATGTCAATACGACGTATAAAATTGACTGTTTGGCACCAGGCGATTATCCTTTTTCTGACACGGCTGTTGTGACGGCCCCTGTTACTGTCACTTGTAGCGCTTTGCCGACTTCGGGTACCGCGGGAGTTACCGAAATTACGTGGACTGCCGTTCCAAAAGGTGGCACAGGAGCATACACCTATTCATGGTCAGGCACCGATAGCCTCACAGGAACTGCAATTTCAGTAAAGAAAACATATGGGGCAACTAGTGCCGGCTCCAAAACAGCGAGTGTGAGTGTCAACGGATTGGCGGCGGCAAACTGCAGTACACCCGTGAATATTATCGCTCCTGTGGCAACAGCCGATATTAAAGCGGACGCTTCGGATGGACCGATTACAGTAAATTACGGAGCGACGCCGACTATTTCTTGGAGCAGCGAAGAAACCGCGACATGTTCAATTACGGCGAGTCCGGGTGTTACTGGGTTTCCTAAGAGCGGCACTTCATCCGCCGGAGTAACCTCAGGAGCACTTACGGCTGACACCACATTCAATATCTTATGTACTCCTGCTAATGGAGCAACTAATAATCCAACTAACAGTGTTGTTGTAAAAGTTCGACCGCAGGCGCCTGACCTTACCGCTCTACCAGCAGCCTGTGGAGGAAACATCAACCTTACGTATACGGAAAGCAACAATACGACAGGATACAAACTACACCGGAATCCATACTCAGGGAATGTAGGAACGTGGGGACAGATTGAAGGAGGGAATACAGGAATTTCAATCGCAACTCTACGAAACAACAGGGCTATCGATGTAAACCTTGCTCTCGGCGCCTCGTATCAGTATCAACTTGAAGCGGTCAATACGAATGGCAGCGCTAACTCTGCCATTAGATCGACAAACGCTTCGGAAAAATGTTTCGACTACTCTCTTTCAAACGGAGGCAATATTTCGGTAACGGCCGGACAGTCGGTAACTAATCAGGTGACGAGGACACTTGCTCCTGGAGTGCCGGTGAGTGCTTCGCAAGATGTGACACTTTCAGTCGGATCATTGCCTAATGGCATGAATGCACCCGATGTTACCAATCCATCGTTTACAGCAAATCCTTTCAAGCCTACGAACACTAGTACACTGACGCTCAATACGACGCTCGGTAAAACATGTCTACCGCCGCTAGTATCCTGTACTTATCTCGTTACCGTTACTGGGGTATCTGCAGGAATCACTAACAAAACAACGACATTTAATCTTACTGTCAATAATCCTTCGTATCTGCTCACGCTTAATCGTTCGGGTAATGGGTCAGTATCCTCAAGTCCTGTTGGCGTCACCTGTAACACAGGATGTGCCACAACAAACGCTTCGTATCTTTACAATACCTCGGTGGTACTTACCGCTACTCCTGATTCTGGATGGGTCGTAGACACAACCAACTGGACAGGGTGCGACTCGGTTACCAGTAATCAAGGGGGGCAAACCTTCTGTACCGTTAAAGTGACGGCGGCTAAGACTGTCGCGGTTCTTTTCACACAAGTTTCGGCAAACGTCAACCTCAAGGCCAGTGCTTCCGACGGTCCGATTACGCTCGCGTACGGCAGCGGAGCAAATCTTACCTGGACATCAAACCATATAGTGGATAATACTTGCGGAATTACCGCAATTCCTTCGGCTACTGGTTTTCCTAAATCTTCATTGCCTCTTTCCCATTCAGGTACGAGTTATACAACCGGTAATCTTACTGTCGATACTACATTTAGGATAACCTGTACTAAAATTACAGGAGCGGGAGGAACAGACACTGACACTGTGCTCGTAAAAGTTGGACCTGAACCCGTCAGCTTCAACGCCGCAAAAGGCTCATGCGGAAGTACCATCGACCTTACGTCGTATAGCGGCGGAGCCGGAGCAACCGGCAATGCTGCCTACACACTCTATCGACAGCTCGGAGACAATCCACCGTATCCATTTGTTGAAAGCAAAGCAGCACTTACTGGTGGAGGAGGGCTCCGTCCAGTAGACTCGGTCGGACTCACGAGTGGCTCCACCTACTTCTACCAGGTGATGTCAACTAAAGTTCACCTTGATACCACGAGTTCATACAGCTATTCTGCTAAAAAATCAGCGGTTGCATCGGAAAAATGTTTTGACTACTCTCTCAGTAATAACGGCAATGTCACAATTGCGGTAGGTGGTAGCAGTGCAACAGCGGTTACCAAGACGCTTGTTGCGGGTGCAACAGCGCCGGTAACACTTTCGGTGACGAGCATCACTGCTCCAGGAGGAACAGTGACAACCGGTTCGGGAGTTACGCTTGCGGGTTCGGGTCTTACGGTAACGGTCGCTAACAATAATCCTTCCAATCCAGCGACTAACCCTGCAACCAACCCTAGCACTGTCAATGTGACCTCAACTACCAACGCTTCGGTGGGGAACTACACTGTTGTTGTAACGGGCGCACCTCTCGGAAAAACAACTTCCTTTGCAGTCACGGTGAATGCCTCTGCCCCTACTATCTCATTTACTCCGACACCGTTTGCTTGCGGTGGAAATATCAATCTGTTCTATGGAGGAGGAAACGGAGCGGCACGATTCAGTCTTTTTAGAAAGATAGACAGCAATACTTCACCATACGATCATGTAGAAACGGTAACATCGCGTTCGGCACTTCGAACTGTCGATGCGGGTTTGATTCCGGGTAGGACCTACTATTATCAGGTCCGGGCGTGGAACGGCACTAATACCACTAACGAGGCATATTCCGTGATTCCTACTAGTGCTGTTGCTTCAGAAAAATGCTTTGACTACAGCCTCTCAAACGGCGGCAATGTTTCTGTTACTGCTGGCCAGTCGGTGACCAACACCGTGACCCGAACACTGGCTTCCGGAGTACCGGTAGGTGCTTCACAAGATGTGACACTTTCCGCGGTGTTGCCTGGAACCATGAATGCGCCGACTCCCACGTTCACACTTAACCCTTCGAAGCCAACGAGTACGAGCAACATAACCCTTTCAACAACGCTCGGTACTACCTGTCCGCCGCCGACGGCATCATGCACCTACCTCATCACGGTAAACGGTTCGCCACTTAGTAAGAGCACAACATTCAACCTTACGGTTAACAACCCTTCCTATGCACTCACCATTACAACGTCTGGAACTGGTGAGGGATCGGTCACCACATCAGGCATCACACCAGCTATTAGTTGCAATCGTACTAATGGAACTACAACCTCAGGCACCTGCACAGGCACATATCTTCACAACACTTTGGTAACACTTTCAGCATCACCGGACGAAGGATCAACCTTTGATGGTTGGACGGGGGCGTGCAATAACACGGCGACATCCTGTACTGTAACAATGAGTCAGGCAAAATACGTCGACGCTAAATTCAACCAACAAAACACCAACATCTCACTTACCGCTACTACGCCGGTTGCATATGGTTCGGCGAGCTCGCTTGCCTGGTCTACCAGCAACATGCAAAATAATAAGTGTGATCTTGATGCGACGTATAATGGCACCAGTATCAGTGGATACCCTAGGAAAAATTTGGCGACGAGCGCAACCAACTACTCAAGCGGGGCACTTACACAAAATCCAGTCGTATTTGCTCTCACCTGTACACGAGTCAAGGGAACAGCTGGGCCAAACACAGCCTCTGCAACAGTTGGTGTATTGCCTGCAGTGATGACGCCCGCTCCGGTAAGCGGAACATGTGGAGGCACCATCGCTCTCACATATTCGGGAGGAACTATTGCCACATCATACAAGCTGTATCGAGGAACAGCTGATCAAAGTCCGTACACACAACCTGCTAATCCTCCGTATACTCATATCAGAAACACGGCTCCGGGCGCGCCAGCGGACGGTAGCTTCACTACCTTGCCGGCTACCGATGCAGGGCTAACTCCTAATACTGTTTACTACTACCAGGTAGAAGCGATCAACACCGCAGGCTCATCATGGTCAGCACGACCAAGAAGCGCGACCGCATCGGACAACTGTTTCAATTATTCCTTGGGCACTACCGGCAACGTTACCTTGGCAGTAGGAAGTGGAGGCTCCACTTCGATTACTAAAACACTTATTGCGGGAGCGACTGCGCCTGTGACACTCTCGGTAACGAGCATCACGGCACCAGGGGGGACAGTGACGAGCGGCACTACCAACACGCTTACTGGTTCTGGCATGACGGTGACAATTTCCACAACCGGTAACAACAATCCAGGAAGTCCGACTAATCCCGCAAGCAATCCAAGTACTGCAACCATCACGTCAACGACCGCTGCACAGGTGGGTATATACACCATTGTGGTGGGTGGTGCTCCTCTCGGGAAGACTACCTCGTTTACCGTTGATGTTGGTGTTGCACAACCCGTTGTTGATGCGGTAACCACGACAGGTGCCAACGCTTGCGGCGGAAAGATTACACTTTCATACACCGGTGGTGAAGGCGCGACACTCTACCAGCTATATCGTCGAATTAACGATGATGGTACTCCGTATCAACTTATCCAGAGTGCAGCATCACTCTCGGCACTTCGGACTACCGACACAGAATTGGAATACGAAAAAAGATACTACTACCAAGTTCTCGCTTCGAATGGCACTAAAGAATCATATTCAGCACGACCAAAGAGTGCGCTCTCAACAGGCGAGTGTCCGCCGATCGTGAATCTTGAAATCGAGCAGGCTGACGGTAGTTATTCAGGTAATACTACTTCTGTGGTACATGGACAAAGCCGAATGCTCCGCTGGACAACTACTAATGCATCAACCTGTGTCGCTGCGACCATTCCTAACGTGCCTTCTGGCAGTGTGTGGGGCACAAACATATCAATTCTATTACCGACAGGGAATCACACCACAGGCCCTATAACTGGAGTAGACGACGATAGCCAGCCTCCTGTTCGTGAAAAGGTGTTTAGACTTACCTGTCAGAATTCCGGTGGACTCGCGACCGAGGTCTATGACTCGGTAACAGTTACTATCACTAATATTCCAACACCCGACTTCTCCATCGTTGCCAGTCCACTAACAGGTGTTATGAATATGTATGGGCCGAAGGGGATATCAAGTGAGTTCATTATCACCGTAGAAGGACAAAATAATTTCACTCGAGACGTCGTGCTCGACCTTGAGCTTAGAACACCAAGTGACCAAAAAGAAAATAATGTGTCGTTTACGTTGGCTCCAGGGGACGAGAGACTAGTCTTCTCTGAATACTCGACTGGTGTCGGAATCAAAGTTAATGCCAGTAATGGGCTTGCTGGAGGTAAATACAACCTCATTGTTACCCCGCTGTCGGATTGCAACGCGCAAGGACAGGGTTGTAAGAAATATGATGGAACGGGTGGTAGAGAGGATAAGACGTTAAGTCTCCCAATCCAAGTAACCAACGTCAATCCAACCTTTAAAGAAATTTGATTTTCGTTCCAACCGAAAATCATGTCGAAAGATTTTTTCAGCAACGCTGAAAAAATTTTCGACTATTTTTGCCCACCGTAAAGCGCCGCTAAAAACATGAACTTCGTTCAGTTCTCTAGCGACCAGCAAAAAAGCCCTAATCAAGGGCTTTTTTGACAGCCAGCAACCTTTTGTTGTGTACTTGCAATTTAGAGCGTTTAGGTATATAATTGTATATAGAAGATGTTTGAAATTGTTTAGAAAAAACGGCAATTTCTCGCTTCGGTAAACTAAAATTCAACAAAGGAGACGGTGTGAAGAAATTCATCTTGTCAGTTGTATTCGTACTCGCGCTTTTCGGAGTCCGAATGGTCTCCGCAAGCGAAATTTTTCTGCCTATCGGTAGTAAAGAAACAGTTGATACTTATATCCGCAACCAGGTGTCCGAACTGTGGATCAATCTTGTGGTGGAGAATCCGTGGAAAATCATAGACATGGAAGGTGGTCCACTCGATTTCACCGAGTCTGATTATGAGGACATCTGTGAAAGTTGGCTTCCTGTAATGCTTGAACGTTCCGGACAGGAGATTAGTAAATACCCAGGTGCGACGGTCAGCGTTAAAATTCTGGGAATCCTTCGAGATGGTAGACCATGGTCAGTATTGGTTCACTATCGTAAAATTGGAATCATTAAGGCAGATGGTTCGCTTGAGGTTTCAGGCGACGCACTCAAGGTGCATTTTGAACCCTATCCAAGTGTCCATGTTAAGTTGCCGGGAATTTCCTCTGCATCCATAACATATACAGATGGTGAGGTACAAAAGACATTGATACCCGTCGCGCAGGATATCTATCTTGCCGGAGCATTCAAAATCGATGAAGCGTACGACATGCTCATACTCCCATACGATCTTTCTATCGGCACATATCCTGGAACTCTCACCCTGTCTTTCAAGGATGGAAGTGAGCAGGTCTTCGATTTACAGCCGAACCGTATGGTCATCACTAGACTCGAACGAGGGATGGAGCAGATCACTCTTACTCTTGAAGGTTCCGGACTCTTCGCTGTCGACGTTTCAACCGACTTGAAGACGTGGACGGAAGCGGGCGTCGGAGCGTTTGATCCCGAAGGTCCCACGATCTTTCAGGTGGCCTGCACTAAGGGAAATAGTGCATTCTATCGGCTGCGTGGTAGAAGTCCAGAAGTAGTCGGCTCCAGTAGTCGTTAATCTAAACAATGTCATTCATGCCCGCCTTGTTAACTCAAGGCGGGTTTTTTCTTATCTGTTGGGGAAATTCCTCTCGCATGTTCTGGTATACTTAGCACTATGTACATTGAAGAGAAACAGCTTCGAAACTTTATTCTTGATTCAGGGCTAGTATCTCGAGCCGACTACGAGAAGGCGTCTGAAGATGTCAAAGGTAAAAAAGATGGGGTAGGCGAGATGCTGGTATCTGAAGGAAAAATAACCGAGGATAACCTACGGCGCATGCAGGCATATGTGCTCGGCATCCCTTTTGTCGATCTCAAGGGTCAGAAAATCCCTTTTGACACGCTCTCTCTTATTCCTGAGCCCATTGCCCGAACTCACAACGTAGTCGCATTCAAAAAAACAGACGATGCGCTTGAAGTGGCCATGCTTGATACGGACGACTTGAACGCCATCGACTTTGTTCAAAAGAAGGTACGTTTGAGAATCTTGCCTCGATTGACCGATACTGAATCAGTCAGAAGCGCCCTGCTGCAATATCAGAAAAGTCTTAAGGCGGAATTTGGCGACATCATCCAAAAAGAAGTGGAGGCGCTTAAGGCCGTGACTGACGGAAAAGGGGATGCTTCGGTGAGCGATCTTAAGAAAATCGCGGAAGATATTCCGGTGGTTCGTGTTGTCGATACACTGTTGAAGCATGCCATACTCCAAAACGCTTCGGATATTCACATTGAACCGATGGAAGCGGAACTTCTGGTACGGTATCGCATTGACGGACTTTTGCATGACGCTATGATTTTGCCAAAAAGTGCTGAGCCCTCGATCACCGCACGTATCAAAGTGCTCTCTAACTTAAAGCTAGATGAAAAGCGTCTTCCGCAGGACGGCCGGTTTAAAGTAGAAATGGAAAAAGAGAAAGTTTCCTTCCGCGTGTCCATTCTCCCGACTTATTTCGGTGAGAAGACGGTGATGAGACTCCTTCGCGAAAACGCGGGCGGCTTTACGCTTGAGGGTCTCGGTTTTCACGGCATGGGACTTGAGCGCATCCATAAAGCAAGTACGCTTTCCACGGGAATGATCTTGACCACTGGCCCGACCGGCTCGGGAAAAACGACGACGCTCTACACCATGCTCGATATTTTAAATACACCCGACGTGAACATCTCGACAGTCGAAGACCCTGTGGAGTACCAAATGCCGCGGGTCAACCAGTCACAGGTCAAGCCGGAAATAGGGTTCACTTTTTCAAGCGGTCTTCGAACACTGGTACGACAGGATCCGGATATTATCATGGTCGGTGAAATCCGTGACAACGAAACCGCCTCACTTGCTATCAACGCTGCGCTTACCGGTCACCTCGTGCTCTCGACACTCCACACCAACTCCGCTGCTGGTGCGATACCACGATTGCTTGATATGAAAGTTGAACCGTTTCTTCTTGTTTCCACCATTGATATCGTCATCGCTCAGCGTCTGGTGCGCAAATTGTCGGATAGTAAAGAGAAGTATTTTTTAAGCAAGAGTGAGTTTGAACAGCTACGTACGTCAGTTGATGTAGATAAAGTGCTCAATACACTCAAAGAAGAACATATTGTGGAAAAAAATGTTGCATGGGATAAGATTCCTTTCTACAAAGCTAAAGAAGGAACGGAAGAAGGGTATAAGGGTAGGTTCGGTATCCACGAGGTACTCAAAGTAACATCAACTATCAAAGATCTCGTAATGAAGGGGGCGACGGCTGACGAAATTGAAGCTCAGGCACGAAAAGAGGGAATGTTGACGATGCTCGAAGACGGGATCTTTAAGGCGGCTCAAGGGCTCACTACTATTGAGGAAGTACTCCGTGTTGCGACCACAGAATAATAATGAAATTTAAATTCAAAGCAAAAAATGCGGCCGGAGAGGTGATAAGCGGAGTACGAGAGGCCGCGGATAAATTTTCCTTGTATAAGGAAATGAAGAGTATCGGCAACGTCATTATCTCGGTAGTACCTCTTGGGGCGCATGAAACAGGAGAGCCAAGGTTTGCTTCATTGTTGGGGTTTGTGGGCACCCACGAGAAAATCATTTTCGCCCGAAACCTAGGTTCGATGATGGAGGCCGGACTCTCTGTTTCTCGTGCACTCTCGGTGATGGAACGGCAAACCAACAATGCAGCGTTCAAGAAAGTGCTGCGAAGCCTTATCGCGGAAATCAACGCCGGTACGACACTCTCGAATGCCCTCCGAAAATTCCCTAAAGTATTTTCCTCTCTTTTTGTTTCCATGGTGGGCGCTGGGGAGGAGAGCGGCTCTATGGCAGGCTCACTCAAAAAAGTGGGTGAGCAGATGGAGTCATCATATCTGTTGCAGAAAAAAGTGAGGGGAGCGCTCATGTATCCAGCGGTCGTGCTTCTCGCGATGGTTGTTATCGCCGTCCTCATGCTTATGTATATCGTCCCGACCCTGACCGCGACTTTTAACGAGCTCCATGTAGAGCTGCCCCTTTCCACACAGTTTATTATTGCGGTCAGTGACATAGTCCGTCTACACTTTTTGAGCGCCCTCTTATCTCTCGTTGTCCTTATCGTTCTATTTTCTTTAGCTATACGCTCGCCGAAAGGTAAGCACGTTCTTGATTTCTGTATACTACATGTACCACTTTTTTCTACGTTGGTTAAGCAGGTAAACTCTGCACGAACCGCGCGTACATTTTCTTCACTCCTGTCCGCGGGCGTCCCCATGCTTGAGGCGGCGCGGATCACTGGGTCGGTGGTTCAAAATTCATACTACAAGGCTGTACTTAAAGAGGCAGAAACGGTCATCACTAAGGGCGAATCACTCTCGTCACTTTTTTCACAGAAGACGAATCTCTATCCGATTTTCTTAGGAGAAATGGTAAATGTTGGTGAAGAGACCGGCAAACTCTCATCTATGCTCGTGAATGTTGCCGACTATTACGAGAATGAAGTGGCACAAAAGACTAAAGATCTATCCACGTTGATTGAGCCGTTGCTGATGATCGTGATTGGCGTGGCTGTAGGTTTTTTCGCACTCGCCATGATCACGCCGACCTATTCGGTACTCGATAGTCTGTAATATGAAAGATTCAAGATTCAAGATTCAAGACGATGGCTTTACGCTTATTGAAATGCTGTTGGTGTTGAGCATCCTCATTTTTCTTGCGGGGATCAGTGTGCCCACGTTCTCGAAATTCATGACAACCAATAACTTAGAAAAAAGTACGGCAAAAGTAAGAGGACTCTTAGAAGAAGCTCGTTCATTAACGCTTGCCTCAAAATACGATACGCAGTACGGTGTTCACTTTGAAAGTGCCAAGGCGGTGTTGTTTCAAGGTGCTTCATATTCTTCCACTAGTGCCACCAACATTTCCCTCACCTTGCCCTCGAGTGTGCGGATCGGTACCACCACGCTTTCCGGAGGGGGTAATGACGTTGTGTTCTCTCGGCAAGCAGGGGGTGTCAGCGCCTACGGCACTACGACACTTTTTCTCCTCGCTAATCCTGCCCGTATCTCGTCGATCGTGATTTATGGTACAGGACTGACGGAAATTAAATAACATGAAAAAATCTCGGTTAAAATTTTTACATTCTAAATTCCGTATCTCATATTCTTCGGGCTTTAGTATGGTCGAGATGGTGGTGGGGCTCGGCATTCTTGCAGTTGCTTTCAGTGCTCTCTTCGGCACCTATCGAGCGTATCTTAAGGCCGCACTTAAGACGACAGATACCTTAAAAGCAGCCTATCTGCTTGAGGAAGGGTTGGAATCGGTTCGACTCCTTCGGGATACCGGTTTTACTGCAAATATCGCTCCACTTGCCTCGGGCACTTCCTATTACCTTGCTTGGAGTGGCGGCACGTGGAAATCAACTACCAGCGCGCAAACTATCGACGGGTTTAGCCGCTCCTTCAGGATCGCCTCGATATATCGTGATGCGAGTCAAGACATCGCTTCTTCCGGTACGCTCGATAACAATACGAAGAAGGTGGACATGATGGTGGCGTGGACAGGAAGGGGAGCCACCACTACCGAGACGATCTCTACCTACCTTTCTAATATTTTAAACAATTGAAAGCGACACCTTCCAAAGGAATATCCCTCATCGAGCTCGTGATCTACGTCGCTATTCTTGCGGTGGCGGTTATAGCGATTACGCGGGTGCTCATTGTCATGACTCGCTCGTATACCTCAATTGTCGTTGCTCGCGACCTCAACCACTCAGCGCTCGTAGGGTTCGAAACTATGGTGCGTGAAATTCGCGGATCCGCGAGCGTCACTGCCGGCTCGAGTACCTTAGGTGCTCATCCGGGCAGGTTAACGACAGCGGCAGGAGCCACGACCACTGAATTTTATATGGCGGGCACGCAACTCATGTTTAGGAAAAACGGTGTGGTCCAAGGGCCACTCACGCTGAGCACTGCCCGTGTCACTAACCTCGTGTTTCGCCAAGTGAGTACGGGATCTTCGGAAGCGATAAAAATCGAGATGACGCTTGCAGCCGGTACAAGTACTGCAGCTAGATCAGTTAACCTTTATTCGACGGCTATCTTAAGGGGAAGCTACTAACATGAAAAATTTAAAATTTAAAATTAAAAATTTTACTTTTAACTATCAATCCGGTCAGGCTATGATTACCGCAGTTATCTTTTTCCTTTTTTCGTCGCTGATTATCATGAACGGGGTAAGTACGCCTGTGGTGCGAGAGGTGATGATTGTGAATGACCTCGTGCGTTCGAAAGAAGGACTCTTTGCGGCGGAAGGAGGAATTGAAGATGTTATATATCGTCTTAAAAACGGTATCACGGTCTCTTCTTCAGAAGGGGTTTCTTTGAACAACTCAAGGGCAACGACGACCATTACTGATGTGACGGGAGGTAAAACGCTTGCTACTAAGGCAGACCGAAACGGTTTTGTTCGCAATGTGCAGGCGGCACTCACGCAGGGGAGCGGAGCCTCGTTTAATTATGGTGTGCAATCCGGCATCGGTGGTGTTCTTCTTGAAAACAGTTCCTCAATCATTGGTAATGTATATTCGAATGGGCCAGTCGACGGAGCGGGCTCGAATCTTATAAAAGGTGACGTAGTGTCCGCAGGCCCTTCTGGACTGGTAAAAGATATTCATGCTACGAGTTCCGTATATGCGCACACTATTCAAAATGCCGACATCGACAAGGACGCGTATTATGTAAGTATTTCTAATAGTACCGTCGACGGCGCAACACATCCGGGAAGTACGGATCAAGCAACCACCACGATGCCCATCTCCGATAGCATGATTACTTCATGGGAGGCAGACGCGCAAGCTGGAGGTGTGATCTCGACACCATGTCCTTACAAAATCGATGAGGATGTGACCATAGGGCCTAAAAAAATCACCTGTGATCTTGAGATAAGCGGTGATCCCACCGTAACGCTCACTGGGAACTTGTGGGTAACTGGAAACGTTACGATACAAAATACCGCTATAGTGAAAGCAAGCTCAAGTTTAGGTAATAATAGTGTGGCGATTATTGCTGATAAAGCTAGTGATCGTGATGATGGAAGTAAAATTTCTTTGGAAAATAGCGTAGTATTCCAGGGTTCAGGCCAGCCAAATTCATATATTCTTTTTATCTCTCAAAACAATGATGCAGAGAATGGGGGAAATAACATTGCTATTGAAGCGAAGAACAGTGTAAGCGGAAAGGTGTTGTTGTATGCCGGCCACGGTGAAATTTCACTTCAAAACAGCATTAGTATCAAAGAGGTGACTGCGTATCGTATTCGACTTAAAAATAGTGCCTCGGTGATCTATGAGACCGGTATCGCGAACCTCCTCTTTTCCTCCGGTCCCTCCGGTGGGTACTCTATTTCTTCGTGGGGTGAAAATTAATTCATTGCGGAAATTCCATCAGTAACATAGATGAGTTATAAAAATCTAGAGCTAGAGAACCGAAGCTGTACGCTTGTCCCTTAATCTCAATAAGAGCACCGCCGGAACGAGGATTTGCCTGCGGCGTCGAATGTTTGAAGCCAATGTTGTAGAGCGTGGAGAGGATCTCAGGTTTTTTGGAAATATCAAATCCGGCATTTTGCCACTGCACCTCTATCTGTTTGAGAAAAAGTGCGGCATAGAAATAGGAATAGTAGCGATCTTGTTCGTCCGTGAGACGTTTAAAACGTTCTTCGTCGGGGTCTTCAGTTTCAAATTCCAACATGTGTTTGTACGGAGGGCCGAGATAATATGGGGAAGTATTGTCCTTAAGATGTTCCTCAATCTCCATCGCCGTTTCCTGTTTGATGCCCATCACACCCCATGAAAATTTAGACTGATTGCCGAGAATTTTAAGCGGAGCGAAGATTGTCTTAAATAATTCTCGTTCGCTGTGATATAGGCGGAGTTGTTCGACAACAAGGTTAGCGACAATGAGTCGGGGAGGCACTCCCGCTGTCTCCGCCGCTCGTTGTATCACTTCCTTGTCATTTCGAACGGCAATTTCGAGCGTCTCCCACTCTGCACCCTTATCCCATGTGCGGTTTTTAGCCGATGCTTCGCGAAATGTTTCTGTTTGTGTGTCGATAATACCCGGGCTGTTGGTCCAACCAAGCCGTACCGCGAAATAACCAGCGACCAACCCAAAGCCAATGACAGCGAAGCAATATACAAAGATTTTGAGAATCTTCTTCAGCATACAAAGCATTATAGCTTGTTTGAGTGGTGTGTATAAGTATGCGTTCAATATACTGATGAGGAGGTATAATTACGAGAATTATGAAACTAAAGATTGTGACGGCATGCTGTGTCGGAATCGTATTTCTGGCAGGCTACGAATATGCGACAGCACAAGTTTTTTCTGTACGGGAATTCGTGATCGATACGCTTGGAAAGCCGGTTGGGCTTATTGAAAATAAAAAAGGTACCTTTGATCTAGGTCATTCGGAAGGGAAGGTTGTACAAGAATGGACCAACACTAAGGGAGTAATGAAGGACTCCGTAAGTGGAGCAACATGGAGTATAGAATATGAGAAAAAGGGAGCCAGCAGGCAGGGTTGCAATCCACCAGTTCTTAATATCACCATGAAGGATGCAAAAGGTAAGACAAAACCACTTTTTTTCGGGACAAGCACTTACCAGAATAATACCGCTTTGAAGTACGCAAAAATCAGGATGGTGCCTGACTGCGAGCTGTGGGGATTCAATATTAATGTATTGCTCCGAGAATATTTCGTATATAGCATGCTTCGAAAATTCGGACTACCTATCGTTGATGTGGTCGGTTTTGCGAATGTGACGTTTAAATCTTCTGATGTGGCTGAGTCAGAAACATACCGTTATATGCTACTGCAACGAGACAATGAGTCGAAGGATGATATTGCGTTCACTACACAATTTAATTTTTTACCTGATCTGATTGAAGCGAGTGATTCAGAAAAAGGTCTCATTGGAGGAATAGAGTATCCGGAAGGAGGAATGACAGTTACATATCAAAGTTCAGGAAAAAGAGGTGGTGAATTTGAAGTTGATAATTTGATTCGGGTAGCCTTATTTACTGGGCTTTTTAATATGAATGACCGCTCCCCGTTACATAATGAAGATTATGGTATTGATGTAGCAACAGGAAAGGTGAAAAAAATTCCTTTTGACTTCGATATGTCGATCGGAAGTCAGTGTTCCGCATCAAATCTTACTTCTTTTGCGCCGAATGATGTAGTGAGAGAGATCATGGCACAGGCGCCTCAAGATAAAAAACAACTATATACACAAACTTTGGTTAAAATTAGTAAAGAAATATTCGATACGCAGCAAACGCTCAGTAGTATGCTTGCTGTAGTTGATCGGTATCCGTTGTCTGATGATAAAAACAAGCTGAAAGAATACCTCAAAAAGAACTTCGGTATTTATGCGACGTATTTCGGATCAAAAAGATTTACCGATGACATGGCCATCGTTTATACACCGTTTAGTAACCCCGTCAGCGTATCTACAGCAAAGAAAAGTATCGTAGTGCGTTCTCCAAGTGATGGTGAGACCGTGAACGACCAGTACAGAGGAGAGTATACTGCTACAGGAGTTTCATTTTTCAAGGTGGAAATCATCGATGATAAAGGTAATGCTTCGCCGATACGTCAATGGAATCGACGGGGTGTATGCGATGGGGTCTATGATTTCGAATCATGGTACGTAGAGGGACCAATTGACCCGAATGCATATTTCACCATACGTCTTTCCGATGTTGAGGATCCCGCCGTATACGGAGAAAGTGGCAAGTTCAAGATAAAGTCTACACGAGAATTCGTCGGACCCACGCCTATTCGTGCTATTCCTGTAGGACCGGCATCGATAAATGTCCTTTCTCCTGTGACAGACGAAGTGCTTGAAAAAGGAAAATCGTATGTTATTAGATACAAAGCCTCGAACATTTTCGAGATGAACGTGGATCTTATGGACATCAAGGGCAATAAGCTTATCCGAAAAATTGAGACCATACGACCTAATGCATTTGGTGATTTTTATTGGAATGTTCCTAAAGACCTCGATCTTGAGCGTGATGACTATTTTACTATCCAGATGAGTGACGCGCAGGACCCAAAGGTCAAGTCCAAAAGCGGAAAGTTCAGAATAGCGGAGAGTCACGAGCCCAGCATGGAGATTATAAGTAGTACGTTTGGGCTTGAATACGATAACAATCGTAAAGAGTCAGGGCTAACCTCGAAGATAAGTGTGAGTATCACTGCTCATAAAAGTGCTGATTTGATCATTGATAAAGAAGGAATGTTTCTTGTTGGTGCGCTCAGTAAAGAAGTGAATGGAATGTATAATGAAACTAAATATACAACTCGCACTCCTGTAGGCCAGGTCGGGACGTCGTACAAAATTCCAGCAGGAACCAATGTGATATTCGACCTCACGACCAGGTTTAATCCTAAGGCAATGTTCGCGGGTTCCTACCAGGCAACATTGTGGGGGTTTGGATACGGAGAACGCGAGCGGGAGATTGCTGCCAAATACGCACCAGAAAACTACTCCAATGCAGTAGTAATTGTTGGTGAAACATCTCCTTATATTATCAACCTCTTCAGCTCTTCTCAGCCTCCTCCCATAGATCAATCGGTAACGATCGTCGGAGAGAGATTTGGTGTTGGTATGATCGACGTGGCGATCAATGGAAAGAAAATTTCATTATTAGCAAAGAAATTTGGAGCCAAGGGTCTGGATCAGATTGAGTTTATACCGAAAGATGTGGGTATTGAAGCAGGGTGGATTCAAATACAGATTATGAATTCTGTAGAAGGGAACAGTAATATGTATAATATTGAATTTCTTCCTGCTAAGGCAGCGCTCGGAACATGGAAAGATCAGTTCGCCAACATACTACAGGCAATCGAAGGAATTTTTAGTACCAAGAACGTCAAACAATGAAAAATATTATCCTTATCGCAGCCATCCTCGTCCTCGTCTCGCCATTAACAACATGGGCTGAAGGGAACTGTCTCATTCTCCGCGAGACGATGCGGCTTCGTTCGGACGATGATCGCACTAAAGGAGAAGTTTCTAAACTCCAGAATTTTCTCAAAGCAAGAGGATATTTTAACGCTGAAATTTCGGGATTTTACGGGAAAGCTACTGCGGAAGCCGTACTTAGTTTTCAAAGAGCCAATAACATTGCTCCTGCCGGTGGGAGTGCATGGGTCTCAGCCGTAGTAGGTAAGCAGACGCAGGCAAAGATAGCGTCGCTTACTTGTAAAACAGCAACCATTAAAGACGCGGCGCCTACACTCACACCTGTTGTCAGCACCCCTCTTTCCGCTACTCCTCTCGAGGTTTCAACCACAGGTTCATTTACGCTAACTTTTCTCACTTCACCGACTGAGTGGCTTCCTGCCACTACCAAAGCTATTACCTGGACAACCATTGCCGGGGTCGTCATTCCGTATGTAAAGATAGATCTTTATAAAAATGGTGTTTATGATCGGTCGATCACCACGAGCGCATACAACTACGGAACCTATACATGGAAAGTACCTTCCGATCTTCAAAGTGCTACCAGGTACACTATTCGTGTGAGCAGTCTTTCAGGCCTCCAGGCCACTGAAACAAAAAGTTATTTTACTGTGCCCACTGTTACGGTAGCAGCACCAGTTACGGTACCGACACAAACTGGCACTACGCAGCCCACGGAGAGTACCATCGTCCCTCTCTCGGCAATGTGCTCCGCCAATGTCTCCACTATAGCGACTAATGGAGAAGTGCTGTGGACGGTGAGACCAGTGGGTGGATCAGGAAGCTACACCTACTCATGGAATGACACCGATGGTGTAATAGGTGCGTCGCCTACCTCAGTAACCTACGCAAGGATCTATACCACTGTCGGTACTAAAACCGTGAACGCTCTTGTCATGGATGCTGCTGGAAAATATACTCCTGCTTCCTGTGGTTCAGTTACCGTGACGGCACCCGTTACGACGTATTCGACGGGCAACACTGGATACTCTACTGGAAATACAGGCAGTACAGGAAATACGGGGGTGTCCGGCATCCCGAACCTCTTTCCATCCACTCCTGCAGTATCCGGTAACGGCTCGCCGAGCGGTGCCCTACAGGCTGGAACTATGACTGTCACGGGTGGTGTGGCGAACAACGGTACGGCGACCGCAGGGGCATCGACCGTGCAACTTAAATATTCTCAAGATGGTGTGAATTATTACGACTGGGTGACGCAATCCATATCCTCCGTTGTGCCGGGCTCTCTTCAGTCGTTCTCTTATACTTGGCAAGGTGGTGTTGGTGTTTGGTATGTCAAAATGTGTGCCGATTCTACCAATGCTGTTACAGAGTCTAACGAATCGGACAATTGTTCAGTGGGTACAAGGTTTGACGTGGTGGCGTCTGTCTCAAAGGGCGGCGGCAAACTCATGGCAAGCGTCAGCAATGCAATTGGCAGCATCATTCGTTTTCTGGGAAAGCAAGGGGCCGTCGAATAGCGGCTGTGCTATAATGCTGAATTGAAAGAAGCGAAGCGACTATGCAATTCGCACCCCGTGGAGTAAATCATTTCATGATTTCATTTTGCGGAGCAAAATGTACTCCACAGGGTGATGATTTTCTAATCGTAGAGCTCAAGAAAATCAATCATGAAATCAAAGAAAATTGTAGTGGGTAACTGGAAAATGGAACCTCATTTTATAGCTGATGCAACGCGGCTTTTTACGGGCGTAAAAAAAACAGCCGAAAAATTAACTTCGGTTAAGACCGTCGTTGCTCCGCCGTTCGTATATATCCATGATTTGAAAAAAAAATATAAAGGAGAAAATATCTCGCTTGCTGGGCAGGACGTTTTTAATGAGATGGGGGGTGCATTTACGGGTGAAGTTAGTCCTTTGCAACTTATGAGTGTTGGAGCGGAGTACTGCATCGTCGGACATTCCGAACGACGCAAGCTAGGAGAAACAGATGTTGTTGTAGCAGAAAAAGTCCAAGCTGTTCTTAAAGCAGGACTCACTGCCATCGTATGTGTGGGAGAAAATGTCCGGGATCAAAGCGGTGCCTATCTGGATTTTGTTGCTAATCAGCTTAGGGTCACTCTTTCTAAGGTTCAGAAAAAAAATATTCGCGGACTCATTGTCGCTTACGAGCCAGTATGGGCGATCGGTAACAGCGAAGCCTTAAACGCCGCACTTATCCAAGAGATGGCGATTTTCATAAGAAAGATTCTTTCGGATTTATTTGGTCAAGAAGAGGCTTCTGACGTACCCGTACTCTATGGCGGGTCGATTTCAAGCAGAAATGCGGAGGACGTAATGCGCGGCGGCGGAGTACAGGGACTTCTGGTAGGCCGCGAGAGTTTAAACGTAGAAAGCTTCAGAGAGATCTTGAAGATAGTCGAGAAAATGTAATTTTTCAGCTCTGCCTTCATGTCCCTTAAAACCATCCATTCACTCCATAATCTTAAAGATAAGCGAGTGCTCTTGCGTCTTGACCTTAATGTGCCTGTCGAGAACGGTCAGGTCGTCGATGCCTTTCGGATCGAACAATCTATCCCGACGGTAGAATATCTGCGTCAGAAGGGAGCAGTGGTGATCATTGTTGCCCATATTGAAGCGGAGGAAGGATCCTCGCTTGAGGTTGTGGCGTCATACCTGCGAAAGCATTTTCCCGTAACTTTTATTAAAGAATATTGGACCGAAGAAACGAAAGGTATTGTTGAGAATGCAAAAGGTGGCAGTGTGATTCTTTTTGAAAACCTCCGTCTTCATGAGGAAGAAAAACGTAACGATAAAGAATTTTCCAAGAGACTTGCAGAATACGGAGATTACTATGTGAACGAAGCTTTTTCGGTATCGCACCGGTCTCATGCCTCTATTGTCGGACTACCCTTGTATCTCCCTAGTTTCATAGGACTTCGGTTTGCCAAAGAAATAGAGCATCTCTCTACAGCGGCAGCATTACCGCATCCATTTCTTTTTATTATCGGCGGGGCAAAGTTTGAGACAAAGTTGCCGCTCATTGAGAAGTTTTTAGGTCACGCTGACAGGGTTTTTGTGTGTGGAGCCCTTGCTCATGACATCTTTAGGTTCCAGGGTTGTGAAATCGGCAAATCTACGGTCTCTGAGGTGCAATATGATTTTTCAAAAATTATCAATAACCCGAAAGTTGTTATTCCTACTGATGTAGTGGTGACAGACAGCCACGGGCCATGTGTTAAAAAACCGCAGGACGTTCTCCATACAGATACTATCTATGATGCTGGTCCTGAAACCATCACAAAACTCAAAACACTCATCAGTGAGGCTAAAGGAATTCTCTGGAATGGTCCCGTCGGTTTCTGTGAGCGAGGATTTAAAGAAGGAACTATCGAGTGCGCCCGGGCGATCTCGGAAAATACTACTGTCCGCTCTATTGTTGGTGGGGGAGACACTTTGGCTGCCATTGAAGAGCTCGGCATTATTGATAAATTTTCATTTGTTTCAACTGGTGGCGGAGCCATGCTCGAGTTCCTGGCAAAGGGCACACTCCCGGGTATTGTCGCACTCAAAAGAAGTCAGCGGTGGAGATGGTTAAAGTTCCTTCTTTCCTAAAGATTTTCTCGAATTTTTTGTGCGTTGGTTGTAAAGCTGTTTTTGTCGTCTTTGGTGGATGCAGGATCAGGAAAAACCCAGAAATGTGCATGAGGAACTTCTTCACCGTAAATTCTACCTTGAATGAGCTCTGTCCCGAATGCTTTTCTTTGTGCTAAGGCGATTTTTTTGGTGATCTTAAAATATTCTTCGGCCTGAGGCACGTCCCATACCCATCGGTAATGTTGCTTGGGAATAACGAGGGTGTGTCCGGGGGATTGAGGATGAATGTCTAAAAAGGCGAGAAAGTTTTCATTCTCGAACACGATCTCGGCTTGAATTTCTTTTTTCACAATTTTACAGAAAATGCAGTCCACGAAGATAGTATAAGGTATTAAGTATGAAGACGGAAATAAAAAGAGCCTATTTTTAACAGGCTCAAGATTTTAGATAACCGCTTCCACGCTAGGTGGACGAGAGGTGGTTTGACCGAAGTACGGTTGAATTAGTTTGGTGCCGGCCTCTTTATCGACCCATTCACGCAATTTTTCTTCATCACAGAGTGAAATGAGTAACTCGTTAACCTCGTCCGGTAGCCGTCGCCTGCCATTCCATGGCGTTCTGATCGCCACCTTTCTTTGTGGTGGTGTCGATAGAATTTTTCCCACTTCCTCGTCGAGCGTGGAGGACGAATCGTTTTCTCGAACCGGGTTTCCTCGGAGTGAACAGGAAATAGCGAATATTGGATTACCTCGAGTATTTTTGGTAAGCACGATACCGCATTCATATTTTCCCCAGTATGTGAGTAGTATGGCATTGGCGGCTCTCTTCTTCTTTGTCTCGAGAAAATAATTCGCATGCTCACCAGTGATGGCATTCATGAGAATACTTTTGAAATCAGGATCAGCCTTCAGGACTTTCCGAAGAGTGTTATTAGCCTCGCACAGCAATTGTTTGCTCTCTCGTATTGTTTTCATAATGATCAATTTCTGAAGAGAATATATCAGCTTTTATATGAATATGGAAGGCTAGGCTTGAGAAGGGGGATGATACAATAAAAGCATGTCGAAATTCTCCATCCGAGAGGCGATTCCAAAAGAAGCGCATGAAGAGCTAGCTTCCCACTCGGACATTGTGCGACACCTCTTGTTTCACCGTGGCATTACCAAGAAGGAAGAAGCAGAAAAGTTTTTAAGACCGAACTATGACCTTCACGGCCACGATCCTTTTGCTATGAAAGATATGGAGAAAGCGGTGCTCCGTATCGAAAAAGCGTTCTCGAATAATGAAAAGATTGCTATTTTCAGTGACTATGATTGCGATGGAATACCCGCCGGCGTGATTCTACACGATTTTTTTAAGCAGATCGGATACGAAAACTTCATCAACTACTTCCCGCACCGTTACGAAGAAGGGTATGGTCTAAACATCCCCGCAATTGAAGAATTTAAAAAAGAGGGTGTGTCGCTCATCATCACCGCAGACTGTGGCACGTCCGACGTCTTGCAGGTTGAACGGGCAAATGAGCTTGGTCTCGATGTCATCATCACCGACCACCATTTGTCGCAGGAGACAAAGATCCCGCCCGCGTATGCCATCTTGAATCCTAAGCAACCCGACTGCGCGTATCCTGAAAAAATGCTCTGTGGCTCAGGTGTCATCTTCAAGCTCATTCAAGCTCTTACTACGAGACTGGCAACTAGTAACTGGCAACTGAAAACTGGACAGGAAAAATGGTTGTTGGATATGGTGGGTTTAGCAACCATGGCCGATATGGTGCCGCTTCAGGGAGAGAATCGCGTGTTCGCACACTACGGCTTGACGGTGCTTCGCAAATCGCGTCGGCTAGGACTCAAAAAGCTTTTAGAAAAAAGTAAAGTCAATCAGCTGCACTTGTGTGAAGATGATATCGGTTTTACTATCGCGCCGCGAATCAACGCCGCTTCGAGAATGGGAGAACCTTCCGAGGCATTCAGGCTTTTGACGGCATCAGACGAAGCAACTGCCGAGGAGCTTGCTAATTATTTAAATAAAATTAATGACGAGAGAAAGGGCTTGGCGGCCTCAATGGTTAAGGAGATCAAAAAGATTTTAAGCGTGCGAACTAAAGAAGAGGAGAAAAAAGTGTTAGTCATCGGCAATCCGAAGTGGAAACCGCCACTCCTTGGGCCCGTCGCTAATAATCTTTCAGAAATGTATAGTGTGCCGGTGTTCCTGTGGGGCAGAGCAGACGGTGATTGCATCAAAGGTTCCTGCAGGGCCAGTGGGGCCGTTAATGTTTTGGAGCTTATGAAAGCGGCGCCGACAGATCTATTTCTAGGCTACGGTGGACACAAGTCATCGGGCGGCTTTTCCATCTCTCATGAAAACGTACATCGACTTGAAACGGAATTAGTGCATGCGTTCGACAGAGTCGTGGGCATACAAAAAGAGGAAGAAGAAATTTTTATTGATATGCGTCTTGATCTTAACGCGGTGAATTGGAACACCTATGCTCATGTTGAGAAATTGGCGCCTTTTGGGTATGGCAACTCGAAACCGGTATTTCTTTTAGAGAATATTGTACCTTCAGATGTGCGCCGCTTCGGTAAAGAAGAAAATCATCTTGAGTTGGTATTTAGGGGAGAGCGAGGTAATAAAATTCCCGCCATCGGCTTTTTCACCACACCCGAAGATTTCCCGAAGCCACCGATGAAAGGTGAAGCCTTGAATCTCGTGGCCACCATCGAAAAGTCCATGTTCCGAAATTTCCCAGAACTCCGTCTTCGTATTATCGATATTATTTGATATTCTATTTCCATGAATGAACAGACTGTAATCTTCACTGATGGCTCCTCTCGCGGCAACCCTGGTCCCGGCGGCTATGCTGCTATTATTGTTACTGGTGGGAAAGTGATTGAATTCGGCGGACAAGAAGCTCATACAACCAATAATCGTATGGAGCTCCGCGCCGCCATCGAAGCATTGAAGTTTCTAAAAGGTTCGACCTTTCTACAGATCCAAGGTCGAACCTTAGTCTACACAGACTCTCGGTATTTAATAAACGGCATTACCAAATGGGTGTTCGGTTGGCAGAAGAATGGTTGGATAACAGGAGCAAAAGAAGAAGTTCAGAATCGAGACCTCTGGGAAGCACTCGTTGCCTTAGTGCGCGGCAAAAAGATCGACTGGCAATACATCGGTGGTCACGTGGGTATCGCGGGAAACACAAGGTGCGATGAGATCGCCACGACGTTTGCTGATAATAAAAAAATTGATCTGTATTCAGGTTTCGTTGAGTCTTGTCCGATTAAGGATATTTTAAATATTAATATAGACCACACGTTGGTTGCAGAAAAATCAGAAACAAAAAATCGCTCACGAGCAAAAGCATATTCTTATCTCTCAATGATAAACGGTACCATTAAAACCCATGCCACCTGGGCTGAATGCGAAGCACGTGTTAAAGGTGTGAAAGGGGCGAAGTTTAAAAAGGCTCTCGATGCTGTGGAAGAGAAGAATATCACGGGTGAATGGAGAGCGTAATCTAATTAATAAAAAAAGACGCACCAGCGTCTAAGGAGTCCAATATTCGATGTCTTCTGTCATGCTGTTGAACCTACCCTCGTCAACGAAGTGCGGGTTGGCGAACATCATGAGGACGTAGGCACCGGCTTTAATCTGGAGTAGTCGCTGTGCCTCGGTGTCTGAAGCATTTTTGTATGGGTTGTTCCGTTCCCATTGCTCAAGCGCTTTGCCCGCCTTTTTGTAATTTTCCCGAGTCCATACGGCATGACTCGCTTCGGAGGAAATGTGTCGCCTGTACCAATCTATCCACGTTAGGAATACAGCGAGACCGATAACAAACAAAAGGGTCATAAGAATGTATTTTCTCCCATCACGGTACCAGAGGTGCTCTTCCAGAGCAAGGGGTTTGTTACAATAGAGCGTATGGGTCAGCCAATGTTTCTTGTTGCTGTATCAGGATTTATCGGGGGCGTGGCACTTCACTCCTTTTTTGATGTGGGCGCGGCGTTTTCACTTTTCGTCGTCTTTTTGGGAATTTCTCTGTTTGTTTACTATAGATTAAAAAAGAGACAACATCCCGGACAAGATTTTAAAGTGACACTCTTGCTCAGCGTATCCTTTATATGCTTCGGATTGGGACTTATACGTTACGATATCTCTCTCATCGACAGGGAGTCTGCGCTCACTCGGCGTATCGGAGAGAACGTCGAACTTTCTGGGATCGTCGTCGAAGAGCCGCAGGACAGGGAAAACATGCAGAGATTGGTAGTGGAAATAGAAGAAGCAGAGACCAAAGCTTTGGTATGGACGACATTTTACCCGAGATTCGAATATGGTGACCGGATCAGCGTCTCGGGAATTCTCAAAGAGCCTCAAAATTTTGAAAGCGAGAACGGCCGAACGTTCGACTACCGTTCTTACCTAGCCAAAGACGGAATCTATTTCGAGTTCATGCGTCCCGAGCTCGAACCTGTTTCAAAAGACCACGGTAGTGTCATTAAAAAATATCTTTTTGGGTTCAAACATGCTTTTGTGGAGAATTTCAAAGAAAGTATTCCTGAACCTTCCTCATCTTTGCTCGCCGGGCTCCTGGTGGGGGAGAAGTCATCGCTTGGTAAGGATTTGGAGAATGACCTTCGTACTGTTGGCCTCATCCATATGGTGGTGCTTTCAGGCTACAACATCACCCTCATCGCGGATTTCATTATGAAGATCTTTGCCTTTCTACCCAGGGCCCTCGGCCACACCTTTGGTATCATCTCCATTATTCTTTTTGCTCTCATGACGGGTGGCTCGGCGACGGTGGTGCGAGCAACTATCATGGCACTCCTTGCTGTAGCGGCGAGATCAAGTGCGCGAATATACGATGTGGCGCGGGCTCTTATTATTGCCGGAACGGTCATGGTGATCCATAACCCGAAGATTCTTATTTTTGATCCTTCGTTCCAGCTAAGTTTTATGGCCACGCTTGGGCTTATCATCCTTTCCCCGAAAGTTGAAACGAGACTTCAATGGATTCCCGCGAAATATAAATTACGGGAGATCGCCACAGCGACGATCGCGACGCAGATCTTCGTTTTGCCTCTGCTTCTTTATATGACAGGGATGTTTAGTCTTATCTCACTTCCCGCAAACATTTTGGTTTTGATCGCAGTACCATATGCTATGCTTCTCGGATTTTTCGCTGGTGCTTTGGGCTTTGTTTCCTTTGTCGCCTCTCTGCCGTTTGCCTACGTTGCCTACGCACTCCTCGCGTACCAGCTTACCCTTGTAGAATTCTTTGCTTCTTTGCCGTTCGCTTCGATCGCTATTCCATACTTTCCGGCATGGCTCATGGTCGGTGTTTACCTCTGTGGTGTCGTGTTCGTCTGGTGGAGAAATAGAAGACGAGTACCCACCGTACCGGATAATATTATCTACTTGCCTGAATGAAATTCTTTTCGATCACTTCCCAATTCAGATTCGCAAAGAAGTCTTCAATGTAGCTTTTCTTTCCGGAAGGTTGATAGTCAAAGACGAATGAGTGTTCCCACATATCGAGGCCAAGAATGAGTTGGCATCCGTTTAGTTGTCCCAGATGTTGTTCGTCTACCCACGCATGAACAAGTTTTTTTACAATAGGATCGTAGTAGAGCATTGCCCAGCCGATGCCACGGGTGAGAGCAATCGACTTGAACATGGCGAGCCAGCCGTCGAATAAACCGAACTGTTCCTCGATTGCTTTTTTAAGCACACTCCCAGCGGGGAGGGGTCTTGCTCCGTTTTCTAAACTTTTAAAATAATATTCGTGATTCCGCATGCCGTTCCATTCGAAGCTGAAGCGGCGCTGTAGTTCGCCAAGTGCATACGCATTTTTTTCAGCATCCAGTTTCATTTCGGTAATCTTTTCGAAAATTAAATTAACATGCTTCACATATCCGGAATAAAGTTTCAGATGTTCCTCGACACTTTTTTTAGAAATACCTTTCAGTTCTGGGATATTAAATTTTTGCTCGTCGTATTTGAAGTTCATAGATTCACGATTAATGTATATTTTTAGTATAACATTTTCTGAAGTTTTTAATGCTACAATTTTCTCATGCAAAAAAGGGAGCGGATCAAATACGGAGTACTGGTAGGGCTTCTATTGTTTACATCTTTTGTGTGGTACGTGATCGCGCTGGAGTCGAGACAAGGGAAGCTTACGGTGACGTTTTTAGACATCGGACAGGGTGATGCGATTTTCATCGATACTCCGAGCGGTAATCAGGTGTTGGTGGACGGAGGTGCGAATAAAAAAGTGCTTTCTGAGCTTGGTAGAGTAATGCCGTTTTTCGACCGCTCTATCGATATGATAATCGCCACTCATCCCGACAGGGATCACATCGGCGGTCTGCCGTGGGTAATGGAGAAATACGCGGTGACGAGCGTTGTGGAACCGGGGGTCAAAGGAGAATCCGCCGAATCCGTCCATTTCAATACCCTGGTTAGTGAGCGGGGTGTTAAAAAAGAGCTGGCCCGAAGAGGAGCGGTCTACGATCTGGGCGAAGGAGTAAAACTTACCATTCTCTTCCCCGACAGGGATGTTTCGGGGCTTGAAACAAATGACGCCTCGATTGTCGCGAGGCTCACCTACGGAAACACGTCATACCTACTCACAGGGGACTCACCGCAGAAAATTGAAAACTATTTGGTGTCGCTTGATGGAGTCGGACTTAAAAGCGATGTTCTGAAAGCTGGGCATCATGGTTCCCGCACTTCAACAAGCGAAGCATTCGTGGCGGCAGTGCTGCCGTCTATTGCGGTAATTTCCGCAGGTAAAAATAATTCATACGGCCATCCTCATAAGGAAGTGCTTGGCGTACTCGAAAAATTTAAAGTAAAGATTCTTCGCACCTATGACCGCTCGAGAATTAAAATAATCTCTGACGGGACTTCTTTGAAGATAAAATAAAACCCTCTTTCGAGGGATTTATAAATAAGCGCTTTAGAAAAAACGGCCCAGATGCGAGACGCGAGCGAGTAGTGCGACCAAGCTGTAGTTTGATACTACTGCGTGGGAGCACACGGAGCTTGCAACGAAGCAGGTGGGATTGTTTTTTCTAAAGGAGACCGGCTTTTTTGAGAGTAGCGTAAGCCCCGTTCTTATTGATCGTTTTGATTGCTCGTGTTGAGAGAGTAAGAATGATGTGCTTTTTAAGTTCAGGAACGTAAATTTTCTTCTTCTTGAGATTAACCTGTTTTCGGACTTTTCCGGTAGGATTATACTGGGTAGCACGAGTACGGTTGCTGTAACCGCCTCCTACAATGCTCCCTCTTTTTGTTACTGCACAGATTTTAGCCATGAAGGGTATGCTATCATAAGGGTAAATTTAATCAAGTTTTATGGAAGTAATGTTTATTTTTTCAATCGCTATTCTTATCATGTCGGTCGTCGCCCATGAGGTTGCCCATGCGTGGAGCGCAGAGCTCTTGGGTGACCCCACGCCGCGACTCGCCGGCCGCTTAACGCTCAACCCCCTTCGACATTTGGACTTGTTCGGTTCCCTTATCGTGCCGCTCATCACTTTTTTTGCCGGCGGCATAATTTTTGGCTGGGCCAAGCCTGTGGTCTGGAATCCCTATAACATTCGAAACGCCAGGTGGGGGGAGGGGCTCATAGCGTTCGCCGGTCCTCTCACGAATCTTCTTATTGCATTGTTCTTCTCCCTTATCATCCGATTTGTCGCGCCTCTGTATCCGCTACCGCTCTCTTTTATCGATATCTCGCAATACATTATTCTCATCAATATCACCCTGGCGATATTCAACCTGGTACCAGTGCCCCCACTTGATGGTTCAAAAATTCTTTTTATGTTGATTCCGCCGCACTATCAGCATGTACGAGAAATGATTGAACGCTATTCAATGGTGCTCATCTTAATTTTCATTTTCGTGCTCTGGAGGTTCATTACTCCCGTGATCCCTTGGTTGTATAAAATATTTACAGGACTAAGTTTTTAACTTTTCCGCCTCGCACACTTTGTATGATGTGTTTTCTGTGACAATGCGAATTTTTCCGACAAAGGTGTTCATGAGTTTGTCGTAGCCCAAGAATGTGTTAAATACTAATCGCAATTTTCCTGCTGTAGCTAAATGATGGGGAGCTTCTTTGATAAGTCGTTCGCTTGCTTCAGACGATGTTTTGATGCCTTGATGGAAGGGGGGATTGGAAATGATTAAATCATATTTTTCATCAATATCTGAAAACACATCAGAGGGAATGATTCGAACGTTGGAAACCTTGTTCGCTTCCATGGTGAGACGTGCTGATTCGAGTGAAAGCGCGTTCACATCGGATAGATGAATCACACTCTCCGGTGATATTTTCTTAAGATACATACCAATAACCCCAGAACCACAAGCGATATCAAGTAGTGTGATTTTTGTATGAAGGTCTATGTGAGGTATTTTGTCAGAGATGGACGTGTCTTGCGTATCCTGCAAGGTGAGCGATTCAAGCAATAATTTTGTTCCTGCGTCGAGCTTACCCAGGCTGAACACACCGGGTAGATTGCAGACCGTGAAGGAGACTTCGCCAATCATCGCTTCGTATCGACTTATAAATTCCTCAGGTTGTTTGCTGATCTCTGTTTTTTTCTCTGCCTCAAACCACACACAGTGCCGTGCCGCGTCGTTCGCAGTAATTGGACCAATCAATCTTTCGATATCTTTCTTGGCGCTCCTGATACCCCCATCGTTCTCTCCGACGACGACAACTTTTCCACCGTGTGCCGTATTTAATGATGCAAGCGTCAGCACATATTCAATAAGCGGTTTGCTTTTAGGTAGGTAGACGATCGTGGTGTCATGAAGGGACGATGAAGTATGCCAATGGTTGAAAACGGTAGTTACATTTTTGTCTTCAGCAGATGCGGTCTGTACTCTTTTGTAATCAGCGTAATCGAAATAGAAGAGGGTGAGGGTGCTTTCAGGGAGTTTTTCTTTAAGTGCCACACCAACTTCCTCATCGGGACAGTTTAAAACAAGGAGGTTGCTCCCTGTGATTTTTTCGATATTTCTGATCACCAGCTGTGATGGTTTGCTTAGTTCACGTGATTCCATATGGACTAGCCTAGCATAATTTGCGTTTTTTTAAAGTTTGTATTACTGTACATTCATAGCTTTTTGACTAAAGCTTTTATTAATCACAAGGGTAAGTATGAGTAATCTCAAGGCCAACTCGGCCGGAAGATGAAGAACTTCAAACTTCCCGTTATTAAAAAGAATGCCCACCATCAATCAGTTAGTGCGAAGAAATAGAAAGAAATTGTACCGCAAGCCAAAAGCGGTGGCGTTAATGCGTGGTTTTAATACCATCAAGAACCGTCCTCGTTTTTACCCATCTCCTTTCAAGCGAGGAGTATGTATCAAGGTGACGACCAAAACGCCGAAGAAGCCGAACTCAGCTATCCGAAAGATCGCCCGCGTTCGTTTGACGAATGGTATGGAGGTTACCGCCTACGTGCCCGGCATCGGACACAACCTACAGGAGCACTCAGTAGTACTTCTTCGAGGTGGCCGTGTGAAGGACGTCGGTATTCGATACACCATCGTTCGAGGCGTGCTCGACGCCGGTGGGGTAGAGAAACGTATGAAAGGTCGCAGCCAATACGGAGCTAAGAGGCCTAAAAAGGCTTAGATACCAATATACTAATTAGTGCCAATATACGAATGAATACGAATCGGGATTTGCAGCCATTAGTAGATTTGTATCATTTGTAGATTGGTATATTAAATTCTATGCGAAGAAAAATAAAAGCACGACGACCCCTGAATCCCGACCTGGTGTACAGCTCGGTTAAAGTTTCAAAATTTATCAACTACATCATGGAACGTGGCAAGAAAAACACTGCCCGAGAGATCGTCTATGATTGTTTTGAAGCTATCAAGGAAAAAGCAAAAGTGGAAAATCCGATGGAAGTATTTGATACTGCGCTCAAGAACACTGCGCCGAATATGGAAGTACGTTCACGACGAGTGGGAGGTGCCAACTACCAGGTTCCTCGAGAAGTTCGACCTGAACGAAAACAGGCGCTTTCAATGAAGTGGATTATTGACGCAGCTCGAAACAAAAAGGGCGCTGAAATGCACAAAAAGCTAGCGGATGAGATCATTCTTGCAGCAAAGGGAGAAGGTGAGGCGGTGAAGAAGCGTGAGAACACGCACAAGATGGCTGAGGCCAATAAAGCCTTTGCCCATTTCGCCTGGTAGTTTCGCGCCAAGCGTCGAAACTACAGCTGCGAAATGGAGCCCGAGCCTTCCGAGGCGAGGTGCCCGCTTGATTTTCGTTCCTACCGAAAATCATGTCGCAAGATTTCCCATAACGTAGTTATAAAAAATTTGCGACTGCTTGGTAGAAGACACGGAACAGACGTGGAACGAAGCCAGCACGGAACGAAAGGAACAAAACGAAAAGCGGGACAGCCCGCTTTTTTCGTGCTAGTGTCCCAACAGGAGAACATTATGAAGAAATATTCAGTCTATATCCGCTGTTCATACGAACCCCTGGATAGTGCCAGCCCCACGCATCGAGAAGTGCATTCCATGGAAGTATCTACAGAACTTTTGCCGTTCGTCGCCGCACTTAAGGATGCTCATCTTGCAGAGCCGTGCTGGGAAATAGAGACAATCCTCATTCTTCCGGAAGGCGCGCTCTGTCAACTACCAATTGACGAGCATCACGACTCAATCGATGAGTTTCTCAACCACTTCGGCGGCGTCAGGTTTAAAAAGAAAATAGGGTGAGTAATGTAAAAATAACGCGTGCATACAGGCGTCGCACAGAGGATTCCTTAATTGGAGTCTTTTTTCTTTTCAGATTTTCCATTTCCGTTTGAATTCTTCGAGGGTCATGCCTTTTCCGGTTCTCTTCGGGATACGAAACCGCTTCGCCGGAAGTACTTTCTTTTTTCGCTCCATGATATCGTAACGCTATGAATGTACGCATTGAGCCATCATGGAAAGAGGCCCTCTCTTCTGAATTTGATCAGGAATATTTTAAAACGCTCACGGAATTTGTAAAAAGCGAGTACAAGAGCGCGACAGTATATCCGCCGCCGAAGTTTGTGTTTCATGCGTTTGATCTCTGTCCATTCGACAAAGTAAAGGTGGTTATCTTAGGGCAGGATCCGTATCACGGGCCTAGTCAGGCCCATGGCCTCTCATTTTCCGTCCCCGAGAAAGTAGCGATCCCGCCTTCGCTTCGAAATATCTACAAGGAAATAGCGAATGATATTGGAGGGACTATTCCTGCTCATGGCAATCTCGAGCATTGGGCCAAGCAAGGAGTACTTCTTTTAAACGCTACGCTCACCGTGCGAGCGAGCATACCCGGTTCCCACCAACACAAGGGCTGGGAGGAATTCACAAATACAGTGATTCGTACCATTTCAGAGAAGAAAGAGAATGTGGTCTTTATTCTGTGGGGGAGATACGCTCGTGACAAAAAGGGCCTTATTGATGGCACCAAACATCTCATCCTCGAATCAGCCCATCCTTCACCATTTTCCGCCACTGCCTTTTTCGGTTCCAAACCTTTCAGTAAAACCAATGAATATCTTAAGAAGCATAAAAAAGAGGGTATTAAGTGGGCAGGGTAATAACGATTGCATTTCAGGCCTTTTTACGGTAATCTAACCTTTATCGTTTAAAAAACGTCTTTTTACTATTATTAGAAACGCAAGAACAGGAATTTGAATTTTATGAACCGTGATTATCCATTAGAGAGAGTACGAAACTTCGGTATTATCGCTCACATCGACGCGGGCAAAACAACCACATCTGAGCGTATTTTGTATTACACCGGTGAAAGTCACAAAATCGGCGAAGTGCATGATGGCAATACCACCACCGACTGGATGGAACAGGAACGTGAACGTGGCATCACCATCACCGCCGCCGCCATTACGTGTTTTTGGAACCCGAGCTACAAGGCGAAAGATGATTTGAGCCTTAAGCATCGTTTCAACATCATCGATACTCCGGGACACATCGACTTTACCGTGGAAGTGAAGCGCTCGCTTCGCGTACTCGATGGCGCGGTGGTGGTGTTCGACGGTGTGGCCGGCGTTGAACCGCAATCTGAGACCAACTGGCGCTATGCCGATGATGGTAAGGTGCCCCGAATCTGCTTCATCAACAAACTCGACCGAATGGGTGCCTCATTCGAGCGTTCATTCCAGTCTATTCTCGATCGTCTGAATAAAAATGCCGTACGAGTCCAGATCCCAATTGGTCTTGAAGAAAATTTTGAAGGAGTGATCGACCTTTTGAAAATGAAAGCATTCTTTTTTGAGGGCGAAATGGGTAAGGAGATCGTGGAAAAAGAAATTCCTGCTGAATATCTCGAAGAGGCTAAAAAGCATCGCGCAACATTGGTGGAGAAAATCGTTGAACACGATGATATTCTCATGACATCATTTCTCGATGGACATGAACCGTCACTGCCTGATTTGAAACGTGTGCTCCGAAAGGCAACCCTTGAGATCAAGCTTATCCCTGTCTTCACCGGATCAGCCTTGAAAAACCGCGGTGTACAGCTTGTGCTCGACGGTGTCGTGGACTACCTTCCAAGCCCTCTTGATATTCCCCCTGTTAAAGGAGTTCATCCAGTCACTGGTGACGAAGTTATTCGTCATGCCGATGACAGCGAACCTTTCTCTGCGCTCGCCTTTAAGCTTCAGAACGATCCATTCGTCGGACAGCTCACCTTCTTCCGTGTATATTCCGGAACGATCGAGGCGGGCACATATATCTATAATGCAACAACAGGAGAGCGAGAGCGTCTTGGGCGTATCGTACGACTCCAGGCTGACAAGCGCGAAGAAGTGAAAAAAGTGTTTTCAGGAGAAATTGCTGCGGCTGTAGGACTGAAAAGCGCGCGAACGTCCCATACTTTCTGCGACGAGAAGGACCCGATCATCCTCGACCCAATCAAGTTCGTCGAGCCCGTAGTATCGCTTCGTATCGAGCCGAAAACTAAGGCTGACCAAGAGAAAATGGGTATGGCCATGAAAAAACTTGCCGATGAGGATCCTACGTTTAAAGTTTCTTCTAATGCCGAGACGAATGAAACCATTATTTCGGGCATGGGTGAGCTTCACCTCGAAATCATGGTGGATCGTATGAAGCGAGAATTCGGCGTACAAGCTGATGTCGGCAAGCCGCAAGTGGCATACCGTGAGACGATTACCGGCGAAGCTGAAGCTGAACATAAATACATCAAACAGTCGGGTGGTAAGGGTCAGTACGGTCACGTTAAACTTTCAATCCGACCGATGAAACCTATCGAAGAAGGCGCGAAGATTCCGAAGAACGTTAAGCGATATGATCATTTTGAATTCATCGACTCGATCAAGGGAGGAGTTATTCCGATCGAGTTCATCCCAGCTGTTGAGAAAGGTGTGAAAGAAGCAATGGAGCGGGGAATCGTGGCAGGGTTCAAAATGGAAGATATTTCCTGTGAACTTACCTTCGGTTCATATCACGATGTGGACTCGTCTGAAATTGCTTACAAGATTGCCGCTTCTCAGGCATTCCAGGAAGCCGCGAAGCGCGCACGACCAGTCATTCTCGAACCGATTATGAAAGCTGAAGTGCTCGCGCCGGAGAAGTTCTTCGGTGACGTGACTGGAAGTCTCTCTGCAAAACGAGGATCTATCGAAGGGTTTGAAGACCGACCGGGTGGTGTGAAGGTTATCAACGCCAAAGTGCCTCTTTCTGAAATGTTCGGATATACGACACAGCTCCGATCCATGACCGAAGGTCGTGGCAACATCAACATGGAATTTGATCATTACGAAGTAGTACCTCCAAACGTTGAAAAAACTATCGTGGAGAGTAGGAAATAGTCAAAATACCTGGAAGAGAATATCAAAATGTGCAACACCCGGTGTTGCACATTTTGCTAAATGTTGAATAACCTACGCAAAGAGATGTTTACCTACTTTTGATCATAGAGATTAGGTTCGTCTTGAAGATGCCCATCACGCCAACCTGTCGTCAGGGGATACGTTTCGGGTTATCCACAGTACCTCCCTTGTGCGTGGTGGGGACTACAGAGTCGTGGTATTATTTCCACATTAACACTTATTTTTTACTAATGAAAAAATTCATCCTCGTCGGCCTTTTAATGTTTTCGTTCGTTATTCTTCCGGTAGTTGGAGTAGCCGAATCGGAAATTGAGCGGGCTATCAACAACCTCGTATCATCGGGTTCTATTTCAAAACAACAAGCAGAGGAGACGAGGAAGATTCTAGGTCTACCTGTGGTTAGCGGCACGTACACTGCCGGAGGATCCAGCTTTTGCTACAACTGGACAAGGAATTTGCCAGTAGGTTCGACCGGCCCCGATGTCGAGGCATTAAATGAAGCATTATCTCAAGAGGGTATTGCGGATAGAATTCTGAGTGCTCGGTCATATTATGATGAGGCGACGGCTTCAAACGTAACCCGTTTTCAAGAAAAATATCGTTCTGAAATCCTCACCCCTAGCGGCTTTTCGAGCGGCACCGGCAATGTCGGCCCTGCAACCCGCGCAAAGCTCAATCAGTTATACGCGTGTGGTACTTTACAAGCACAACCTTTACAATCTTCGATCATAGTAACGTCTCCAAATGGGGGAGAAACATTTACTACGGGGAGTAACGTTACCATCCGATGGGATGCTCGTAATATAAGCACCACTGACGAATTCTTCGTCACTTACAGAAAAGACTCAGGATACACACTAACAACTACTATAGGTCGTACTAAAGGAAGTTCGATTAACTGGGTGGTTCCAACTGTCGCTGGAAAATATAAGGTTACAGTCCAACTCATTAGCAAGCCTACCCTCTCAGATTCGAGTGATAATTGGTTCACTGTAGCAGTTCCGACTACTACACCGACGCCGCCTGTTGTTGTAACCCCGACGATAAGTAGTTTGTCACCATCGAGTGGTGCGCCAGGAACAGTTGTCACTATTTACGGAACCGGATTTAGTGCGAGTAGTAATGTTGTATATTTGCGCTCAGCCTCAACCAACTACACTCTTTCCGCCAATTCCTCGAACGGTACGTCATTGCAGTTCGTAATCCCAAGTTGGGCGAGCGGGCAATACACTATCTTGGTGGAAAATAATAGCCTAAAGTTGAGTGGAGGTCAGACTCTCACCGTTGTTCCCGCTCCTACAGTAACAACCTCTTACACCCTAACAACGAATGTCACTGGAGCTGGGAGCGTTTCGGGTGGCGGAGTAAACTGCGGATATGGCATCGGTTCTTCTTGTACAAAAAGCTTGAGTTCAGGCACGCAGGTTACACTGTCCGCCTCCCCATATTCCGGGTACGTATTCAGCGGATGGAGTGGTGCGTGTTCCGGCACCGGCTCATGTTCAATCACGTTTGATTCTAATAAATCAGTGTCTGCTACATTCTCGACGCAGACGCAATCCGTCACCACCCCTCCAATGATTTCTTCCTTATCACCAGCGTCTGGCCCCGTGGGAACAGTGATCACTGTTATGGGAAGCAATTTCACGGTCGGAAATAATATGATCTGGCTTCGCGGAGGAACTACGAATTACAGTACGACAGTGAATTCGACCAACGGTACAAGCGTACAATATACCGTACCAAGCTGGGCGACCGGAACGTACACTGTAAGTATTGAGAGAAATGACTTATTAGTAGAAAGCAACACGAAGACATTTACAGTGACGGTTCCTCAGGGTCAGGCAAGCCCTGTCACTTTGGGCAATGTTTCTCTTGCGAGTGTGGTGCTTGATGGAGGATTTATTAAAGCAAGATATTCTAACCGCACAGGCTACAGTGTTCACCTTGTCAGTGAGGCAACAGGACAGATCATCGGGTCTGTATCATTCGGACTACAGGGTGATAGCCTGGAGGGTTCCTATTCAAATACGGGTACGAATATCAAAATTGGAGATCGGGTAAAGGTTTGTCACGGAAATGACTATGGCATTTGTAGCGCGGTAGTGGCTGTCACGGGGTCATTGAGTCGGGGACTGGTAGATTTTCAGAAAGCTTCAGTGTTTCAAATTCTTCGAGAAGTTTTGGGTCTATAGCGATCGCACTCCAACAACAAAACCGCGCTACAAATGCCATAGTCATTTCCGTGACAAACCTTTAC
>DATDYB010000024.1:0-5148 GCA_036517115.1 Minisyncoccota bacterium
GACGCCAAGGCGTCCGCTGTTTTGCTTTGTGATATACTAGGAAGTTGTATGGAGCATAACAATGTAAAGCGAATCGCCGGACTGCTTTCTTTCTGTGTTCTCACTCTAACCATAATGATGAGCGACAAGAGTGCCCTCTTCGCTCAATCGCCCGACCAGTGCTCGCTTTCCGTGGCGGAATGCGAGAAGCTACGTCAGGAGCTTGCTGACGTAACGGCTGAAATCGCCCGCCTACAGAAAATATATGATTCCCAGAAGGAGAAGAGTTCTTCACTTGCGGGTGAAATCTCACTCTTAAAAACCAAAATAGACAAAGCCAAGGCAAACATCAACGCGAAAAATCTTTCCATCCGCCTTTATTCCCAAGATATTACAAAAAAGCAGTCAACGATCAACACGCTTGCGGCGAAGATAGAACGCCAGAAGGATTCCATTGCTGATCTTATTAAAAAAACCAACGAACTCGAAACCTATTCTCTTGCAGAGATAGTATTGGCCGACCAAAATATTTCAAAATTCTTTGAGGATGCCGACGCCTTCGAGGTGTTACAGCGGAATCTTCGGGACTCGGTGAAAGAGCTCGATGGCACGAAAAAGGAGACAGCTACAGAAAAGGCGGCATTGCAGACCAAACTCAATCAAGAAGCCGACGCTAAAGCGGCGATAGAGGCGCAAAAGCGCGAGATCGAGCGTAACCAGAGCGAACAGAAAGAGCTTTTGACTATCAGTAAGAATCAGGAAAAAACCTACCAGCAAATCATTGCCGAACGGGCAAAGAGAGCCGCTGAAATCAGAAGCACACTCTTCACCCTTCGTGATAGCGCCGCCATTCCCTTCGGTCAGGCACTTGAGTATGCAAACGTGGTGTCGGCAAAAACAGGCGTCCGTCCGGCTTTCCTCCTCGCCATCATCACCCAAGAATCCTCACTCGGAAAAAACGTAGGTTCATGCTACCTCAGAGATTTTACGACGGGGGACGGGGTGAGCGTCTCTACTGGAGCGGCAAAACCTCGCACCATGCATCCGACTCGCGATGTTCCTCCATTCATCGATATATTAAAAGAACTAGGGATCAATGATCCCGAGAATACGAGAGTATCCTGTTGGATACCGGCGTACATTAGTGGTAATCCGTCGGGTTGGGGAGGAGCGATGGGTCCAGCGCAGTTCATCCCTTCGACATGGAAAATATTTAAAGGAAGGGTAGCGAGCCTTCTTGGAAAAAGTGTAGCCAATCCATGGGCGCCACAAGATGCCTTCATGGCGTCGGCATTGTATCTCGCAGACCTAGGTGCAGATGGTCAGACATACACCGCAGAACGTAATGCGGCGTGCCGTTACTATTCAGGTGGGAGTTGCACCGCCAAAGCATCAGCTGCTGCGTATGGAAACAGCGTTATGAAGATTGCGACTAACATCCAAGAAAACATGATCGACATTTTGAAAGATAATTAACCAATCTACAAATGGGTGCCAATATGCGAATGGCTACAAATGTGAAGAGCTAGAGTATTCGTATTCATTTGTATATTTGCAACAATTAGTATATTGGTATATATTGACTCTTATGAAAAAGGAGATCCACCCAGTATATTTCCCAAAAGCTACCGTTACCTGCGCCTGCGGTAAGGTTTTTAACATTGGCTCTACTAAAGAAAAGATTGCTGTTGAAATCTGTAGCCATTGCCATCCTTTCTATACCGGCAACGAAAAAACCCTCGACAGTGCGGGACGGGTGGAACGCTTCAAAACTCGCCAATCTAAAAAAACCAAATAACTTGACCCATCTGCTTTGTTGCCGACTGAATTTTTTCCACGCGCAGTATATTCATACAGCTTGGTCAAAAATTCAGTCGTCGCCTCGCATCTAGATCAATTTATTTGGTTTTTCGCATAATATGGATCTAAAAGAATACAAAGAAAATCATAAGACGAGCTATCTTGCCTCAGAGTACGAACGCCTTGAAAAAGAAGAGGCTGATCTTGTGCGGATGTCCGATGATCCGTCAATGAAAGAGATGGCTGTTGAAGAACTTAAAACTCTGCATGAGCAGAAGGATTCTTTACTTGCCCAAATGAAGGATATTCTCGAGGAAGATACTAAAGAGGAGTTGCCCAATGAGCTCATTCTTGAAGTGCGGGCGGGTGCGGGAGGTGAGGAAGCGGCGCTCTTTGCCGAAGAGCTTTCGCTCATGTACAAAAAGTACGCCGAGATCAAGGGGTGGCAATGGTCGCCAGTCTATGAATCTAAAAGCTCTCTCCATGGATACAAAGAGGCGGCTTTCGAGATTCATGGAAAAGGAGCTTTTGAGCAACTTCGCTTTGAAACCGGTGTGCACCGTGTACAAAGGGTACCAGCCACCGAGAAAATGGGACGAGTGCATACCTCAACGGCTTCAGTTGCCATTTTACCCATCCGTAAAAAGACAACCTTGGAGATAAAGCCATCCGACCTCGAGATGGAATTTTCCCGTTCGGGAGGCGCCGGTGGACAGAACGTGAACAAAGTAGAAACAGCGGTGCGCATTATCCATCTTCCAACAGGGATTGATGTTCGTTCCACGGCAGAGCGAAGTCAGGCGAAGAACCGAGACAAAGCCATGGGTATCCTTATTGCCAAGCTCGAAGCGCTGAAGGAAGAACAAGAGGCAAAAAAGTTCAGTGCCGAGCGCAAGGGGCAAATCGGCACCGGCGACCGATCTGAGAAGATTAGAACCTACAACATCCTCCAGGATCGCATCACCGATCACCGGATCAAAGAGTCGTGGCACAACATCCCGAAAATCATGGCCGGCGATCTAGAGCCCATCATCGACACACTCCTTAACTGGGATCCCGAGAAAGGAGTGGGGAAGGAGGAAGAGGAGGAAGATTGCAAATAAAGGAGATATTTGCTACCATCATCTGACATATGGAAGTTAAGAATAAAGACAACAACCCCAACATTGAAGCCATGTTTAAGGCAGGAGCGCATTACGCGTTTGCCCGGAGTAAAAGGCATCCGACCACAGCGCCATATATTTTCGGCGTTAAGAACCGTGTGGAAATTTTCAATCTTGAAGAAACTGACATTCTTTTAAACAAAGCACTTGAATTCGTAAAGGCTATTGCGGCAACAGGCAAGCACATCCTGTTTGTTGGAGGCAAAAGCGAATCACAGGAGGCCATTCGAAAGGGAGCTCTTACACTCGGCTTGCCGCATGTGGCTGGACGATGGATCGGGGGCACTCTTACTAACTTCGGAGAAATTCGCCGACGTATCGAGAAATTCGAGCGACTGACGGTTGAGCGTGAGAAAGGAGAATTGACAAAATATACTAAAAAGGAGCGATTGCTCATCGACCGGGAAATCGCCAACCTCGACCGATTCTTCGGCGGGCTGGTGCTCATGAAAGAAAAACCTGCAGCTCTCTTCGTTATTGACCCACGTAAGGAGAAAATCGCTGTTAAGGAAGCAGAGGACTGCGGTATCCCTGTGATTGCGCTTGCCGGTTCTGACTGCAATCTCAAAGATGTAGATTTTCCTATTGTGGCAAACGATGCGTCTCGTGCAAGCATTGAGTTTTTCGTGCAAAAGATCGTCGCGGCGTACAAAGCTGGAAAGCAAGCGTAAGATACCAATATACGAATTGTTGCAAATATGCGAATGGCTACAAATGTTAAGATCTTGAGTATTCGTAGCCATTTGTAGATTGGTACTCATTCGTATATTAGTATATATTTAAACCACAAAATATGAGTTCATCAATAACGACCGAACAAATTAAGGATCTTCGAGATCGAACCGGTGTTTCCGTCATGCAGTGCAAGAAGGCGCTCGAGGAAGCCGGAGGTGACGTAGAAAAAGCTCTCATTATTTTACGAAAGAAAAGCGGTGAAATTGCCGCTAAAAAAACTGATCGTACCTTCGGTGCGGGCGTAGTTGCTTCCTATATTCACAGCAACGGCAAAGTCGGTGTCATGGTAGAGCTCGTGTGCGAAACTGACTTCGTGTCAGGCAATGAAGAATTCAAAACGCTCGCACGGGACATCGCTATGCATGTGGCGGCAAGCAACCCTCAATTTCTGAAAAAGGATGATATCGATGAAGGCGCTCGAACAAAGGCTGCAGAAGTTTTTGCTAATGAAGTGAAGGACAAGCCCGAGCCAGTAAAAGCAAAAATCCTTGAAGGAAAACTTGCAGCGTATTTTGCCGAGAGTATTCTTCTCGAACAACCTTTTGTGAAAAACCCGGATGTTACTATTCAGGGACTTGTTGATGGAGCGATCCAGAAATTCGGTGAGAAGATCGAAGTTGCACGGTTCGTACGCTATAGCGTGCTCGGACAATAACTATGACTCCAACTCTCATCGTATTTGCGGCTTCAGCTCTCGCCATCATTGCTATGGTGGCTTTCAAGTCTTATGAACTCTCGACCGGTAAACGAGGAATCCTTACCCGGGTGAGCGACAAGACCAACCACCGGGCCCGCACGAGCTACCGCACCGTGAGGCTCTATATTTCTTACATCAACAAACGAAACGGGGTGCTTCTTTTGCAATTCATCCTTGACCATATCGTCTGGCTCATTCGTAAAGTTCAGCGCCGTATCCATACCCATATCGAGTCTAATCAGGACATGCGCGGCTACAATGTCCTTAATCTCATCAAAGGCAAAGGTATCGTGAAGAAGCGCGGCGCAGTCTCGTTCTTCCTTAAGCAGGTAGGAGAGGAAGAGGAGTTGAAGACGGAGTAAAAGACGCTCGCCATTCTCCAAAAAAGAGACCGGATAATTTTTCTGGTGAAAAATTTCCTAGGACTCCGGCTCGGCCAGCCTGCGTAGTCTCTTTTTTGGAGAATGGCTCGCTTTACACTTTCGACTCTTAAATATTGCCGAGGTAGCTCAGTTGGTAGAGCACCCGTTTTGTAAACGGGATCGCGGAGGTTCGATTCCTCTCCTCGGCTCACGAAAGTAGCATACCTTTACAAATCTCTGTAAATGTGTAATATCGACGATAGACTAATAGACCTACACGGAGCCCCGAATCCGAACACCTGAGTTAAACTAATAATTTCTTTTTCATCATACCACGCACCCGTGGTTTGTTTTGTTTCTGGAGCTCACGTGCGAATGCCTCACGAGGAGTTTTGAAGCGGAGACACTCCAT
>DATDYB010000025.1:0-4093 GCA_036517115.1 Minisyncoccota bacterium
CGCGCTCAAACACAAGAAGGTAGAGTATTTCCGGTACCCCACCGACAAACTTTTCACCGACTCCGAACTCGGCGTCACGCTCGCCATGAAGCGCGGGTGCAAAGAAATAATCCTCGCGGGAGTACGCGGGACAGCTACCGATCACTTTGTGGGCAATCTTTTTATGCTTGCCAAGAAAAAATTCGCTTCGCTAAATATAAAGGTAGTTGAGGGACAGGAAGAAATACAGCTCGTGCGCACACGTATCCGCATCAAGGGAAGTAAAGGCGACGACCTCTCGCTCATCGCCATAGGACAAGATGCGAAAGGGGTTTCGACGAAAGGCCTCTTCTATCCCCTGAAGAACGCCGTCCTCACATCGGGAACCGCGCAGGGCATCCGCAACAAGCTAACAGGCAAATACGCCGAAATCACCGTCCGCAAAGGCCCCCTCCTCGTCATCCACCGTGTCGCGGCGAAAAGGCGTTAGTGCAGAACTCTCTGTGCTACAGCTTCGCGTCAGAGTTAAGAAGCGGCTGTGATGTCAGTTCACCTTTTTCGTACCAATGTACAAAATCGGACATGAGGTTGTACATCCCATGCGGCCACGTTGGATAACGGTTGTCATCTTCCACGATGGCTGGATGCATGAAGCGCATGTTGCCCTTCGAAAAGTCGATATTTTGGGCCTCGCAAATATCCTTAAGTTCTCTACACGAGACGTGCAGAAAACGACCGTATGCTCCGGCTTTTGTGTGACCTTCAACTTGCGACTTTTCCTTAAGTTTCTGTTTGATAAGCTCGAACAACTCCGGATCAAAGGCGGATATCATGCCTTTTTTAAAAGTGGTGCGGTCGCCTTTGGAGACGGTACGCAATTCGAGCATGCTTTTCCTCCCGTCGAATTTCATAAGTCCGACAGGTCGAGGCTTTCCTTCCGCATCTTCTTCAAGAAAAATAAGGCCCGCAAAGGGATATTCGTCGGTGCCCGAACCTCCCCCACGCAAAACGGGTTCAAATCTGCGCTCCGCTTTCAGACACGTCTCAACGGCTCCGGAACCAAATCCCCATTCAGTCGCGTCAGGTATTTCTAGCGCATTCTCATACAAATCGAATTTTTCGACACCTTCTTGTTTGGCATGTTCATATTGTTCTTCGTGGTACGCATATCTGATCTGTGTGCCGCTCAAGTCGATACCGCGAAAAATCTCGCTTCCGCCGACGGTATCAAGGGTCAGCCCATCAAGCGAAAAGCCGTCCATCCATTTTCCTCCCAGACTACGGAGGCTCTCGTCGAAAACATGCCAACGTGCGTTATAGCCTAAATTCGTGTACCAATCTTTGATTGCGGGGTGCGCCTTTTTCAGCCAGAGCGTGAAGTCCAGCGATGTTAGGCGTTCTGTTTCCTTGGAAGGCATCATAATCCTGCCAAACCGATCCGCTATTTCGCGCAATTGCTCCGGAGTTAATTCCCCATTGTCGAGATGGTTCTTCATTCTATGTAGCCATTCTCTGGGTGCGCATCTGTGCAGGGCGGCTTCTTTTATCAGTTCAATGGGGACTCCCATCTCCGCTCCGATGCGTTGCCACGCTTTTTGCCTGTTGAAATGAGCCACGTGCTGGTCTTGCTGCATGTTCTCGCGGAAAATCATGATCTAACTTTAGCACGACGCCACATTCGCCCGACGCCACGCCGAAATCACCGTCCGCAAAGGCCCCTCCTCGTCATCCACCGCCTCTTGTAACAACAATGTTATAATACGTCGGTGTCATCAGGCAACGAGACTCCGAAAAACGGTGAGTCCGGAACAAACCGTCTTGGGCCTGCAGTACGCGCGGCGCTGGTTGCAGCTTCCATAGCTTTTGTAAGTGCATGTACGGAAACGCCCGAGGAGCAGATCCCTACTACCACGGTGGCGGAGATAGTCGCGAACCCCAGCTCTTTCGTAGAAAAAAAGGGGAAGATCAGAGCAAATGTGGAGAAGAAGGGCGAGCGTACAGTAACAATACTGATACCCGTCATCGATGCGTCCATGAATATTCAACTTTTTTGGGTGGGACAGAAGAAAACCGTATTTTCGCTTCGCGACGCGGGGGCTTCGGGAGATTCGACACCTCAAATGGAGGCTTTTATCAGTGACTCAATTTTTAGTGTGGCCGTGCCGATTCTTCCGTCTTCAAGGGGAGACAACAAAGATGTCGAGATAACGGGTAAAGTCACTCGTATTAAAGACACGCCTGACGGGCCAGAGAAATATATCTTTGAAATTGGGAAGGTTGTAGAGAAGAAGTGATTTGTTCGGTTGTCATACGAGACCAGACCTTCTTGGGCTGGTAGATGTAGGTAATCTCTTTGATTGACAGCAGACGTTCGCGTATCATTCGGTCGACGCCTGCGCCGAAGTGGAGGCTCGCGGCGTCACGGCAAGGGGCCGCTAGGTCAGGACACCCTTCTTCGCAAGATCACGCCCATTTCCTCCAACCCCGCTATCAACAGCCCCAAAACTCCGCCTCGCCCTCCTTCTCGTCGTCCCCACGTCTCGTCGTGAAATTTAAGCTGACCTCCAGTAAGTTACTGAGTCTGAATAGTCATCTCGACAGAGGTGTATATAATCAGACACGATATGGAGAAGGCACCAGAGCGACCCGTCATCGATGAAATTATCGCCGATCTAGGGGTATATCAGAATCCGAAGATATTACTTGATGAGTATAAAGAAATTATCGCGGTGGTTAAAGTAAATCAAGACGACTTGAAAAAGTATTCTTCCCTACTTTTCACAGTCAGTCGTGCGTGGAGGAAAACCCTAAAGTACCACCACTACTTTCAAGAGTTCTATCCTCCAGAGGATAAAGTCAATAAAGTGGAGGTTCTTAATCATCACATCCACGCGTATCTTGAGGACATGACAATTCTGAAAAATAAGATCGAAGTACTCTTAGGTGAAATGAAAAACGATATAAAGAAAGTCGCCCCAGACAAGAAAGGTGTAGACGCATTCTTCAGAGCGGGCGTCGAAAAGACTGGCGAAGTTTTCGCCGGCATCACTAAACACCGTAACCCGCATCATCATAGCGGAACACAATTTTATGATGGCGACCTACTGAAAGCGGAAAATGCGCGCACTACCCGAGAAATGTTAGATAACCCAATGATTGATTCAATGCTCAACCAGGAGCATAAGCCCGAATTAATCGCAAAAACGCAAAAAGACGAGCAGGAGTCGTTTGATGTGGCGATGAAGCATTGGATAGATACCGCAGCGAAGAATGACGAACAAACATCCGGCTATCTAAATGCGGTGCTAGAGGCGGTGAAAGGAAATCTATATTTATTTCTCAATATAAAACCTGTCAAGGAAATTATAGAGACCGCGAAGAATCACTGAACAGAACAAAAAGATACATTCCTCGTCATCCACCGCTTTGGATTGTGAGGCTTAGAATTAATGTCTTAAGCCCTATTTTATTTTGGGAATCTTCCCTATTTTAAGGGGAATGGCCACAGCCCCGTCATCTCTTTCTTTTATAGGAACTTCCACTGAGCTATGGTTTAGAGTTTTAAAGTATATGGTCTGCTTATTCTCTATTTTCACATGTAGATTTAAGGCCTCTTTGGAGCCCAATTTATGCACTCTGAAAATCCATAAATGATTATTTGTTTGAGAATCTTTGGCCTCAATAACAAGATGATTGGTATTTATGCCCATATGTTCTACCGTTTTACCTTTGGTGCCGTCATCAGAAATAATTTTTATTGAAAAAAAATCCTTAGATATTCCAGCTATCAAAATGTCGTACAGATCGGTACTCAATCTGTTCTCAATCTTGATGTCTGATATATTCACCCAACGACTGGTGCTACCTTGTCCCGGAATTTCTTTTGGGGAAACCTTAACCGGAGAAATGACTTTTAAGATGTATACAAAAAACCTTACGACTAAGTCGAAAACTACATCTATTGTTTTTTCTAGGAGAAAATTCATCCTTGATAAGATACTGGACTTTTTGAGCAAGCTCTCACAGACAATGGTCCACTTTTAATCCGTATAGGTGATGCGCTTCACGGAGGGGATTTTTTCTCGGATCATTTGTTCCATCCCCACCCCGAAGT
>DATDYB010000026.1:0-56811 GCA_036517115.1 Minisyncoccota bacterium
CCTCGTCCATTGAATTACCACATTAGTAGAGCGTGGTAGTTTGTTTAGAGGAATACGGCACGTCGAGCGTGAGATTAGCTCGTTTCATTTTCAAAATAAGTTCGCGCAAAGGAGAGCAATATTCCACCACTAATAAAAACAACCGAGAGGACTCGGCTGTTTTTATTAGTGGTGGACCCGAGAGGAATTGAACCTCCGACCTTCGCTTTGCAAAAGCGCTGCTCTACCAACTGAGCTACGGGCCCATAAACAAAAGCTATTCTACCTTATTTCTCATGGATTGCAAATGATATGCAGTAATAATAAGGTTATGATGTCTGGTAGGCTTTTCTATTCTTGACTTAGCTAAAGAAGGTTGTATAGTTGCAAAAGGAAACATTCTTACGAAAGGAATTGTGAGAAGGAAGCTAATTGTACCTCTTACGAAAAGTTCTTTTGCGAAGCGCCTCGGACCAGAAAAATTTTATGATTGGGTTCGCGGCCTTAAAAAAGCACATAAATTGTGCGACCGTGACGACACTGTGCTCGTGGTGAGCGCTGTACACATTGAAGGGTTCAAAAGCGAAGCAGTGATATACAAGGAAGTTCTCCTTGAATGGGGGATTACTGAACAGGAGATTGAGGAGGTGTCAGTTGGTCAACGGCTGATGTTGGGGGACAAGAATTTTGTCATCCTAGAAGAAGCACAGGAGACGATAGGCCAGCTTGAAATTGCGTATGACATTGCGGAGCAAAACCGCATGAAGCTTGTGGTGGTCTCAACATGGACTCACTATCTTCGGGTGGCGTGGCTGTTGTGGCGCGGACCGAACAGGAATTACCGACATTATATTGCCTGGGGTGTGCCGTACTTGCGCGAGGCAATAACTGACGCAATACTGACCCTACTTTTCCCCCTCATCGACCTTGCGGGACGACGATCGTGGTTTTTAGACAAGGTGACTCGCCGCAGAAAGTCCGGTAAATTTTAATCTATAACCGAAGTCGTGTACTTCGGTTTTTTAATTGACACGAAATGTACATTCTGTAGTATGAGTGCGGAAAGGAAGATATGGAAAATGACATAGAGATCCTTAAGAAAAGGTTTGAAGTATTTCCAGCAGTAACAGTGACGATGGACGAGCCTGCAGATAAGGAAAACGGATTGTGGCATCTCGATCTTGTTCAGGGAGAGAAAAGAGTTACTGTCGGGTGGAAAAGAGAAAAAGGATTCGGTCTTTCTGAGACCAGCGCCTTTAAACAAGTAGTATACGGAGAAGGGTGGGAACATGTTACCACCTCTCTTGAGGGGGCGTTTATGAAAGCTCAAATGATGCTCCTGAACTGATATCCTCATCCATCTTTACAGATGGATTTTTTAATATTTTTTTAGACGCTGATCCGAAGTAGCTGGATAGGGTGGTAGACAAAAGTGACATTCAGAGTATAATGCTATTCCAGACCTGTTCGATGCGTTATCGCAGGGTGAAGTCGTGTCGACTTCGTGCGGAGACGGTCAGACGGGAGATAGAAACCAAAAATCACTCGATATGGTGACATTACTCAAAGTTAAAGGTAACGATGGTCGCAGTTTAACGGTCAACGATGTGCTGGCAATGCCGCAACACGTCCGTCAAGATAAGATCACCAAGAGCATGGCAGAGCAACTTGGCCTCGTTTACATTGACGGCGCCGGGGGACCCCAATTTGTGGGCACCAAGGAAGAGCAAGAGGCGCGTATGAGTAGCGCCAGAAGGGCCAGATAGAGAAGGTTTATTCTTTCCCTCGTTCCAGTTTTGGAGCGAGGGAAAATTTGCTATAGTGGAGCGTATGAAAGAAACGGCGAATGTCCCCACCATTTTTATTATATTCGGCATTACGGGAGATTTAGCTCAACGCAAGCTCTTACCCGCTCTTCTTAGTCTTTATACCAAAAAAGCATTACCGGCGCGTTTTAGTATTGTAGGAGTTTCCAGGCGACAATTTTCCCGTGAAGAATTTCGCGAATATGTTCGACAAGAAATGAATGTTGAGCCTCACCAGTATAAAGGAGAGGATATTAAACACTTTCTTGATCACATTCGGTACGAACAGGCACTTTTTGACGATAAAAATTCCTATATTCGATTGGCAGATACGTTGGAATCCATTGATGCGCAATGGAAAATATGCTCGAACAAGCTCTTTCACTTGTCGGTGCCACCGTCGTTCTACGAACTTATCTTAAAAAATCTCTCTGTGTCGGGTCTCACCATACCTTGCGGTGGCAATGAGGGATGGACACGGGTGTTGGTTGAGAAGCCTTTTGGTAACGACATGAGTACCGCAGAATCTCTCGATGCACTCCTGGGGTCCTTGTTCAAAGAGGAACAGATCTTCCGTATCGATCATTACCTAGCCAAAGAAAGTGTACAAAATATTTTGGCATTTCGTTTTGCTAATGCGATGTTTGAACCGTTGTGGAGCTCTGAGTTCATAGAACGGGTGGAGATCAAACTCCTTGAAAAATTAGGGATGGAGGGCAGGGGTAATTTCTATGACAGTGTCGGAGCGATCAAAGATGTGGGACAGAATCATATTTTGCAGATGCTGACCTTGATAGCTATGGAACGCCCGTCGAAGATGACTGCGAACCATATACGAGGAGAACGAACCAAAGTGCTCCGAAGCCTCGCACTAATAGAGAAACGAAACATCAAGCACAATGTCATCCGTGCCCAGTACGATGGGTATGTGAGCGAGCCTGGAGTCAAAAAAGAATCACGGACTGAAACGTATTTTAAAATCCGCACTTTTATTAACAACGAGCGATGGGAAAAAGTTCCTTTTTATCTGGAGGCTGGTAAGGGACTCAAGGAACAGGAAGTATTGATCCGTATTCACTTTAAAAATGATAAAGCACCAGATCAGAAAAATGTCCTTACTTTTTCGATTCAGCCCAATGAAGGCATTGATATTTTGTTTTGGGTAAAGACGCCGGGGTCGGGAGCGGAGGTTGAACCCAAGACATTGTCTTTTAAATACAAAGATTTCCCTTCTACTGCCACCATCCCCGACGCGTATGAGAGGGTACTTTTGGATGCCATCATGGGCGATCAGACGCTGTTTGCGAGTACCGAAGAGGTAAAATGGGCTTGGAAATTCATCACGCCGGTGATCAATGCGTTACATACTGTGCCATTATACGTGTATCAAAAGGGTAGTAGCGTCTTTGATAACTAATAAAATGAAAAAATTAATAACATACATGGGGGTTGCGACTAAAAAAGTGTTTGCGAGTAGATCGCTCCATGTGCTGTTCCTCTCTTTATTGGTATTCTTTTTGATACTATTCTCAACCGTTCCCTTTTATTCCACCATTCGTGATTTTGCCTCACTTCCTGCTACTCATGTCGGTGAAGTACTAGTGCTGGTATGGAATGTGATGGTGGGCTTTTTTACCGAGAATGCCTTGTCAGGCGTAGTGTATACTCTTACAATAGTGGCGCTCCTTAGTCTCAACATCACCTTTTTTGTTTTCTTTTTCCGTTCACTGTATGTTGGGGTTGGTTTTTGGAAAACTATAGGTTCTGGATTCGGTGGCGGAATCCTCGGTATTCTGGGTGGAGGATGTGCGGCTTGCGGTACGTTCGTTATTTCATATCTGTTGAGTCTCGTGGGAGCACAATGGATCATCTTCGCCTTACCGCTCGAGGGCAAGGAATTTGGCATTGTAGGGATCAGTATGCTCATCTTTTCACTAGCGGTAATTTCCAAACGTATTGCTGAGGAAAATACGGTATAATACACTTCATATGTTAAAGAATTTTTTAATGAAACAGATGCTTAAGCGGCAGATGAAAGACATCCCTGCAGCTGAGCAGGAAAAGATGTTTAATATTATCGAAAAGAACCCTGATTTCTTCGGAAGCATTGCCATGAAAGTACAGGAAAAAATGAAGACCGGCAAAGATCAATTTACAGCGACCATGGAGGTTATGAAGGAGCATGAGGCGGAGCTTCGCACGATAATCAAATAGCATGAAAAAAAAGAAAATATTTATATTGCTTGGCCATCCTGACAAAGAAACACTTAATGGAAGTTTTGCTTCGGCCTATGAGGAGGGTGCAAAGGCCGCTGGTCACGAAGTGCGAAGAATTAATATTGGAGATTTGAGCTTTGACCCGGTGTTGCATAAAGGATACAAGACTATTCAGGCACTGGAGCCAGACCTTGCCATGGTACAGGAGGCAATCAAATGGTCGGAACATTTTGTAATATTTTACCCGACATGGTTTTCAACCATGCCTGCCCTTCTTAAAGGGCTCTTTGATCGTATTTGGCTTCCTCATTTTGCCTATCATTTCCGTAAAAATGGCTTAGGATGGCAGCGACTACTCAAGGGTAGAAGTTCAACAGTGTATGTCACCTCTGACTCTCATCCTTTTCTTGCGCGGGTGATCTTTGGCGATATGACGAACGAAATTAAAAAAGGTATCCTTTGGTTTGCTGGATTCGGGCCTATTACCATCACGAAAATTGGTCCAGTTAAAAATATTAAACCCAAACGAGTGCAGAAATTTATTGATAATTTTAAATACTGGGGATACAAAGCTCGCTAATTGTTTCTAGGGGTGTATACTGAAAAATAGAGACTTTTATGAATATGGATTCTAACAACGTCGCCGATGCTGGCGATGAAGTTCTAGTCACCGTTGGTTGCAACACAGGGAAAAGAGGGAGAGTGATTTATGCGTATCAACCTTTGTCAGAAAATGGAAGCAAAAAGGAGTGGAAGGCCACTGTTCAGCTCCTCGATCATGATGCGCTTATCACAGCTCCTATCTCGGCCCTGAGTGTTTTACGAAAAGTGTCGGTGTGACCGTAACTGCCCAGACCGTCCAGGGCAGTTTTTTTTCTGCCTGTTGTGTGTTATAAGTTATAGGTTATGAGTCTATCCATCGGCATTGTCGGTCTACCGAATGTTGGAAAGTCGACACTATTCAACGCACTCACCAAAAAGAGTGTGCTTGCTGCTAATTACCCCTTTGCCACCATCGACCCTTCGGTGGGTGTAGTCGCCGTGCCGGATGACCGACTATGGAAGCTTTCAGAATTTTCTAAATCAATAAAAACAGTTCCTGCTGCAGTTGAGTTCGTGGATATTGCTGGTTTGGTAAAAGGTGCGTCAGAAGGCGAAGGGCTGGGAAACCAATTTCTCACCAACATCCGCGAGACTGACGCAATTGCGGAGGTTGTTCGTATTTTCGAAGACGACAATATTATCCATGTAGACGGGAAGATTAACCCTATCAAAGATATCGAGGTTATTAATTTCGAGCTTATTCTTGCTGATCTTCAGACTGTCACTAAGCGTCTAAATAATTTAAAATCGGAAATCAAAAAGGGGAACAAAAACGCAGTTATAGAAAATGATGCACTCATTCGTGTTGAGAAGGCTTTGCAAGAAGGGAAGCTTGCCTCTTCGGTTTCGGTGAACGAGTTCGAGAAACCTTTGGTTAAACAGATGCATCTTCTTACCAACAAACCCATTTTATATGTCCTCAATAAAAAAGCTGGGGGAAAGAATTTGGATGAGATGAAAGATTCCCGTTTCGATGAATTGCTGAAATTTTTAAATGATACTGCCTCCAACTACGTCACTGTTGATGCAAAAATTGAAGAGGATTTGAAGGATATGACACAGGAGGAAAAAGGAATGTTTCGGGTGGAGCTAGGAGCAAAGGATGACGGTATCAATAATTTGATTAAAGAGGGCTACAAAATGCTTAAGCTCATTACCTATTTCACGACGGGAGAGGACGAGACGAGAGCATGGACGATCAGGGAAGGTTGGAATGCGCCAATGGCGGGCACGGCGATCCACACCGACTTCAAGGACAAGTTCGTTCGGGCAGAAGTGATCGAATGGAATAAGCTTCTTGAGGCCGGCTCCTACGCCTCGGCTCGCGAAAAAGGGTGGGTCCGAACGGAAGGGAAGGAATACATCGTCAAAGATGGAAATGTCGTAGAGTTTAAAATCTGATTATAAAAGGTATTCCCCCCCCCAGAGCAGAGTCCTCGTAATGTCGAGCCCTGGCATTGACTAATCGGTGGACTCTAGTAATATATTCCGAGATCAAATAGGCGGTAATTCAATAAGGACGTATGATGACGATTGCTTTAGTGGTAGCTGGTATTGTGCTGCTGGGCCTCGCAATTCTAGGATTTGCCCAAGGAACCGATTACTTTGTTGGCCCGATCGTTGGGGTTGTGTGTCTCTTGCTAAGTGTTGGGTGCCTCATGTTTGCACGGAAAACATATAATACGAAGAGGGCGACGAGCGGTTCTTCATCACTTGCGGTAACGAAATGATTTCCTGAGTCCCGTGCATAGCACGGGCTTTTTCTATCTAAAAACTATAGAATAATAGGATAATAGTTTAAAGTAAAATTATATGGAAATTAACATGAAAATGACGCCAAAAGATTTCTTTCTCCATCTCGCTTCTATTGTGACGCTCTACGTGAGTGCAGTGAGTCTGCTTGTGCTTGTTTTCCACATTGTCGATATAGCTTTCCCAGATAATTTGAATTATTACATTGATCCATATTCTTCCGGTATCCGCTTTGCTATCGCATCCCTCGTCATCATCTTTCCTTTGTATCTTTTTCTCACCTGGCTTCTTAACCGCGACTACAGCCGTGCGCCAGAAAAAAGAGAATTTGCCATTCGCAAGTGGCTCACCACGTTTACTCTTTTTATCACCGGTGCCGCTATCATCGTCGATCTTGTCATCCTGCTTAATGAGTTCCTTGGTGGGGAGATCACTACCCGCTTTGTCCTCAAAGTTGTCGCTGTGCTGGTGGTTGCCACGGCAGTCTTCACCTACTACATCCACGAGATGCGAAGCAGTGCTCCTCTTACACTCAAAGAGCGACGCGTATATCGCTTCAGTGCGATCCTGCTTGTGTTTGCTGCGATCATAGGAGGTTTTATGGTTATGGGTTCTCCTACTACCCAGCGACTCGTTAAGTTCGACATGCAGAAGGTGAACGATCTAGAATCCATTCAATGGCAGATCGTTAATTATTGGCAGATCAAGCAGGCGCTTCCAAGCAAGCTCGACGACTTGAACGACCCTATTTCAAGCTACATGACACCGAAGGATCGGCAAACGGGAGAAGTCTATAAGTATGAAAAAGTTTCCAACCTTTCTTTCCGTCTCTGCGCTACCTTTAACAAGAAAAGCATAGGGAATAACCTTTCGCTCATGCATCCGAAAGCTATAGGGCTTGAAAATACTTCATGGCAACACGAAGCTGGAGCACAATGTTTTGAGCGTACGATCGATCCAGAGCGCTACCCATCGACTCGCCAGAAAATTTAGTTTGATGAAATAGATGGACTGTTGTATTATTTGTTTTAATGTCTAAGGAATACAACCATAAAAAAATAGAAAAAAAGTGGCAGAAGGAATGGGCAAAGAAAAAGATTTATAAGACCGAAGAAAAGGAGGGGAGGAATCGTAAATTTTATATTCTCGATATGTTTCCGTATCCTTCCGGTGAAGGGCTTCATGTCGGCCACCCAAAAGGATATATTGCCACAGACATCATCTCGCGCTTCCACCGCATGAAAGGGTTCAACGTTCTCCATCCCATGGGTTTTGATGCGTTCGGTCTTCCGGCTGAGAATTACGCTATTAAGAACAAGGTTCACCCTGAAAAGGCAGTAAAGAAAAACATTAAACACTACAAGGAACAGCTTGAGGAGATCGGCTTCGACTACGACTGGGATAGGGAGATCGATACTACCGATCCTACATATTATAAATGGACACAGTGGATCTTTCTTAAAATGTTTGAAAAGGGACTCGCGTACGAATCCCACGAACCGATCAACTGGTGTCCTGTGGACAAGACAGGTCTAGCGAACGAAGACGTTGAAGACGGCAGGTGTGAACGTTGTGGCTCTCCCGTGGAGAAAAAACCGATGCGGCAGTGGGTGCTTAAGATCACTGACTATGCTGACCGTATGCTTGCGGACCTCGACAAGCTCAATTGGCCGGAGTCTATCAAGGAAAGTCAGAGGAATTGGATCGGGCGAAGCGAGGGAGCACAGATTAGATTTAAGATTCATGATTCACGATTCAAGAAAAAAACGGGAGAAGTAGATGTCTTTACAACAAGGCCGGATACACTTTTTGGAGTGACGTATGTTGTGCTGGCTCCTGAGCATTCAATGTTGAAGAATTTGGAATCAAGAATTTTGAATGTAGATGAAGTAAAAAAATACCAAGAAGAAACTAAAAATAAAACAGAGATAGAAAGAACTTCGGAAGGTAAACAAAAGACAGGTGTAGAGCTTAAGGGTATCAAGGCGATCAATCCAGTGAACGGTGAGGAAGTGCCGGTATGGGTCGCTGACTACGTGCTCGTTGACTATGGTACTGGCGCTGTTATGGCCGTGCCGGCGCACGATGAGAGGGACTTTGTATTCGCAAAAAAGTACAATCTGCCGATTAAGGAAGTGGTTCTTCCTAATATTGTTGACCGACGAAACCCGCCTATCGAAGGCAAGAAAATAGTGGAGAGGAAAAATATTCATGCTTTGGTTAAAAATCCAAAAACAGGGGAGTACCTTGGATTAAGGTGGAAGAAATTCGACTGGACGACCTTCCCTATGGGAGGCGTGGAAGAAGGAGAGGATGTTGTCGCGGCCGCGAGAAGGGAAGTTAAAGAAGAAACAGGCTTTACCAATCTAAAATTTATAAAAGTCCTCGACGGCCAGGTGCGAGCAGAATATTTTGCCGCTCACAAGGATCAAAATAGAGTGTCGTATACCACAGCAGTATTATTCGAGCTCGTGGATGAGACCTCGGTGGAGGTTGACGCTGAAGAAAAAGCCGCACACGATACTATCTGGCTTTCCGAGTCCAAATTGAATTACGATACCATGACTCATGCGGAGATCGAGCATTGGCATATGAAGATGCATTCTGAGACAGGAGCCTTTACAGGTGAAGGCGTGTTGGTTAACTCCGGGCCTTTTACGGGCACAATAAGTTCTGAAGCAAAAAGGAAGATCACTGCATCGGCCAAAGGGGAGTGGGTGGTCAAATATAAGCTTCGGGACTGGGTGTTCTCTCGTCAACGATATTGGGGCGAGCCTATCCCTCTTATCCACTGTGAGCGGTGTGGTATCGTGGCCGTACCTGAGAAAGATCTGCCGGTGGAACTTCCGAAAGTCACCTCCTATGAACCAACAGGCACAGGCGAGTCTCCTCTCGCGGCTATTTCAAAATGGGTCAATGTAAAATGCCCGAAGTGCGCCGGTAAGGCCAAGCGGGAGACCAACACCATGCCGCAATGGGCAGGTTCGTCATGGTACTACCTTCGATACATGGACACAAAGAACGACAAGCAGTTGGTCAATTCGATCAAAGAAAAATACTGGGCTCCCGTTGATCTGTACGTAGGGGGAGCTGAGCACGCTACCAGGCACCTTATCTATGCCCGATTTTGGCATAAATTCCTCTTCGACATTGGAGTAGTTTCAACAGATGAACCATTCAAAAAACTTCAAAATGTCGGTCTTATCAACGCTGAAGACGGCAGGAAAATGAGCAAGCGATGGGGGAACGTCGTAAATCCTACTGATGTTATAGAGCAGTATGGAGCTGATACTCTCAGAGTGTATGAAATGTTCATGGGCCCATTCGATCAGCAAATCGCCTGGAGCACAAAAAATATGATAGGTACAAGGAGGTTCATCGAGAAGGTGTGGAGACTGAAAGAAAAGTTAAAAGTGAAAAGTGAAAAGTCTAAAGTAAAGGGAGGGGAGACGGAACCGGAACTTGCCACCAACAATCCAAAACTCGAGACACTTTTACATCAGACTATCAAAAAAGTGGGCGAGGACATTGCTGCTATGCGCTTTAACACCGCTGTCAGTCAGATGATGATCCTTACCAACGAGCTTGATAAGGAAGAGATGGTGGATGAAAAATATTTTAAAACATTACTCCTCCTTCTTGCTCCTTTTGCTCCTCATGTTACCGAGGAGTTATGGAAAGACATGGGCAATACAACTTCAATTCACCTTGAACAATGGCCGATGTTTGCAGATTCAAGCATTGTGGAGAAAAACGTCAATATTGTGGTGCAAATCAACGGTAAAGTTCGCGCAGCTTTTCAGAGCTCTGTAGGTGCCAAGGAAGATGCTGTACGCAAGATTGCCTTGGAGCTTCCAGAGACTCAGAAATGGCTTAAAGGACAGACGATCAAAAAAGTCATTTACGTGCAAAACAAGGTCGTTAATTTCGTGCTGTAGGTCATGCATAGGGGCTTACCTGAGCAAGGTTGACATTAAGTTGTGGATACTGTAGTCTAAACATATACGACAAAAAAACAAAGGAAATTCAGGTTTTATAGCGCATTGACTTTAAAGGTTGATAATGATACAAATTAAAGTAATTATAAGCTCTAGGCTTATGTAAGGAGAAATTTTTATTAAGCTCACGCGTAAATTTATTAAAGGTTATGGCAACAATTCAATTTAAACCAAAACAGGTAACTAAGCGGCTTTTGTCAGTACTGCCCGACCGTGCTCGAGAAGTAATCATCAATCGTTACGGGCTTGGAAAAAAGACTGAACGTATGACGCTTGAAGCAATCGGCAAACTTTATGGCATCACCCGTGAACGAGTGCGACAAATTGAAAACTATGCCCTTAATAACATCCGAAAGTCATCCATCTATAAAGACGAGAAAAAAACCTTCGAGGAACTTGAAGAAGCGCTCCATTCTCTAGGCGGCATCGTTGTTGAAGATGACCTACTCTCGCATCTTTCAAAAGACAAAAGCATCCAAAATCACATCAACATTCTCTTGGTACTTGGTGAAAAATTCACTCGACATAAGGAAGATGATGATTTCCGACACCGATGGCACGTCAACGAGGAAATCTCAAAGAAGGTACATGATGCACTGCATAAGCTCTACAAAAATCTTTCTGACTCGGATATTGTTGCAGAATCAGAAATGGTCAACATGTTCCTCGATCATCTAAAGGATGTTTCTGAAAAATATAAGAATCAGGAGATCGTCAAGCGATGGCTCTCCCTATCGAAGAAAATTGGCAAGAATCCTTTAGGCGAATGGGGTAAGGCTCACTCACCAAACATCAAAACGAAAGGAATGAGAGATTACGCATTTCTTGTTATCCGAAAACACGGATCCCCAATTCACTTCAAAGAAGTCGCAAAGACCATTGAGAAGGTGTTCAATAAAAAAGCACACGTTGCAACCTGCCATAACGAACTCATCAAAGATCCTCGTTTCGTGCTTGTTGGGCGAGGTCTCTATGCGCTCACTGAGTGGGGATATATGAGTGGTGTAGTGAAGGACGTCATCAAGAAAATTCTTGAAAAACATGGTCCACTCACTCGTGAAGAGATCATTGATAAGGTTCTTAAGGAACGATATGTCAAGGAAAATACTATTCTAGTGAATCTCCAGAATCCTAAATACTTCAATCGATCAAAAGACGCTAAATATTCTATTTCATCCGAATTGCTCACTAAGGCGACCGCCTAACAACAAAAACTCCTTCGGGAGTTTTTGTTGTTTGTGGTGGTCGGGGTATAATACTCTCTATGGATATTGGACCATTTTCTTCGATCAATGTGTCTCTGGAGACACTGATATTCTATTTTAAACTTTTCACCCCTATCGCCATTCCGTTCCTACTCGGACTGATATTCTGGCATTTGTGGAAAGAATATGTACGGAGAGACTTTATCAATAAAGAAGAGTACATTCTCCTTGAACTGAGGTTGCCGAAAGACACCTGGAAGGGCCCTGCCGCGATGGAACTAGTACTTAATCAGTTTTATCAGACGGGTGGTGAAAACACTTTTCTTGACCGATGGTGGAGGGGTAAAGTCCGTCCATGGTTTTCTTTGGAGATTGTCTCTATTGAGGGACAGGTTAAATTTTATATCTCGCTCCGCAAGGCATGGCGGCGTGTGATTGAGTCGGCGCTCTATTCGCAGTATCCAGAGGTTGAAATCTATGAGGCGCCCGATTATGCCAAGTCGGTTCATTTCGATCCTAAGGAATATAAAATTTGGACGTGTAATTTTGTAAAAAGTCACAAGCTGCAAAATGCCTATCCGATTAAGACATATGTTGATTACGGTCTAACTAAAGATGATATGAAGGAGGAATTCAAGATTGACCCCATGACGCAGATGATCGAGGCTCTCGGAGCGTTGGGAAGCAACGAGCAAGTCTGGATTCAGTTCATTGCTCGAGCGCATAAGGGAGAACAGTTAAAGCCGGGGACATTTCTCCAACTTACTGATGAATGGAAAGACTCAATTAAAGCAGAGGTGAAAAAGATTATTCTCGACTTTAAAAAGAAAATGAATGAAGATAACAAGGAAGATGAACGTGCAGCACCCTTCCAGCTCACCGCTTTTGAAAGCAATATTATTGAATCACTCGAACGATATTCGACCAAGTATCCGTTCGATGTTGGTATCCGTGCGCTCTACATTACTAAACCTGACTCTTTTGCTCCAACAGGTGTACCAGGCCTTATTAGTATGTTCAGGCAATATGGGGCTCCGAATTTAAATGGTTTTAAACCTACCGGAGGCAGTGCTTCGTTTGACTATCCATGGCAGGATTTTATGGAGCTCCGACATAATCTTGTGCGCAAGGCAGCTCTATCCGCCTACAAACGGCGATGCTATTTTTACGCACCCTGCAACGAAAAATCATTTGTGATGAATGCTGAAGAGCTTGCGACGATATACCACCTGCCGGGAAATGTGTCACGTACTCCGACGCTCTCGCGCATCGAGTCAAAGAAAGCACAGGCTCCTGGCAATCTTCCTATCTAGCATATGCATTCCCTCTACTCCACATCGAGATGTATTCGACGAAGTATACTTCCGGTAGCGCTAGTGTTACTTTTTGTTTTTTTAATTTTGAACGCCCCGCCTCGAAGCTTTCCCTTAGGTAGTACACTACGAATTGAAAATGGATCAACACTGCTCTCCATTTCGACCTTACTTAAAGAAAGGCAAGTGATCAAGTCGCCGTTTCTTTTCCGTACCTACGTTATTCTTTTTGGCGGGGAAAAGGCCCTTGTGCAAGGCGACTATGTGTTTAGTGAGAAGATTACAGGTTTTGGCGTAGCAGAGCGCATCATGGACGGGCAGCTTGGCATCGTACCCCTCAGGATCACTATTCCAGAAGGTTCTACCACACGTGAGATTGCAGGGCTATTTAACACAAAATTTAAGAATTTTGATGATAAAAAATTTCTTGATCTAGCGAAGGGTAAAGAAGGATATTTATTCCCGGACACGTATCTATTTTTTCCAGCCGATGAGCCTGCGGTGATGGTTAAAAAGATGGAGCGTACCTTTACTGAAAAAACGGCCTCACTTCAGAAAGAAGTTTTACCCAAAGGGTATTCTTGGAGTGATGTGGTCACCATGGCCTCGATCCTTGAGGCTGAAGGGAGGACTCTCCAGACTCGGCGAATGATCGCTGGGGTGTTATGGAAACGACTATCGATCGGTATGCCGCTTCAGGTAGATGTTGCAATACAGTATATAAAAAACAAGGCTACCCCTGATCTTACGCTTGAGGATCTCAAAATCCCATCGCCGTACAATCTCTATCTTAATAAAGGATTACCTCCGGGTCCTATTAATAATCCCGGCCTAGAAGCGATTAAGGCTGCATTGTCACCAATTCCATCAAAGTACCTCTATTTTCTTGTCGATAAACAGGGTGTTATGCACTACGCCGTCACTCATGATGAACACGTGGTGAATAAGAATAAATATTTGCGCTGATAGTGTTGTAGGAGTGTGTGTTTAGAGATCCGCAGTCATCCACATATCAGGATGTTCTGCTCCCAGCACCCACGCTGAATATCCTCGTAGGTTATATTTTTTAGCAAAATTTATTTTTTCCATAAAGCTTTCAGTATTTTCATGCCAGACGATATAGGGTATCCCGTTCTTGATGTAGGCCAGCCAGGGCACTCGTAGTGTCGTATCAAAACCCTCGATGGCATTTGGATATAGTGACTTTATGGTGGCAATCTTTGAGTGAACACCGGTACTTCTCTTGGGCGACTCTTCGACGCTCCACTGCCAATAGTAGAAGGGAATACCGAGGGACAATTTAGCCGGCGGGATTTTATCTTTTAGATATGTGTACACCTCATGAAGGTAGGGAATGGATGCTGTTGATTTTTTTGAATCGGGGTCGTCGTAGGTCATGATACTGATGAAATCAACCGACTTCACCAACCGTTCATAATCGTACACACCACCCCAGTTTTTATACGCCTCTGTTACCTCATCATTCTTTCTGGCTACTGCTGCAATACTTAATATCAATCCATGTTTTTTAAATTCCGTAGCGGTTTTTTCAGCAAACTCGCTGTAAAGATCTCGGTCAGTGTGTGCAATATGCTCAAAATCAAACTGCCAGCCGATGTATTTTTCCCGGAGGGCGGTAAGTACCATATAGGCAATGACCGCTTGTTGTGCACTTGGCGTGATAAGAAGTTTGTGCATCACTTCTTTGTTGAAACCGCTATTCACAATAAGAGGCATGATCTGGATGTTGTAATCAGCGGCTATCTTTTTAACTTCTTTACTTAACGAACCAGACGGCACCATTTTTGCGGAAACCGAATAGGATTGAGGTGCGAGAATGTCGATTTTATCAGCGTTCTTTTTCAAGCTTTCGAGTCCAGCTTTACTGTTGTTGAAATAAAATATTTTCTCGAAAGCAAGCGCTGGTACAGGAATTACACAAGAAAATACTAAGATAAAAATGAGGAAGTTGATCTGTCGCATAGTGGTACTATACCACTCTACTTCCACCACTCTCGGAGGCTTTTTGGCCAACCAATGAGTAGGAGTAGAGCCAACGGTGCTCCCCAGTTAGCCCAGCGTTCGACAAAGTCCCAGACGGGCATCCCGACAATCGGTCGTATAAGCGCGGTCCAAAATCCCCAAAACACCATCCAAAGAAGTACAAGACGCACGGGTTTGATGAGGATAAGAATCCCCAGGGCAATATCCGTGATGCCGACAATGAATAAGAGTTGTGTCGCTGTTCCAACATCAGTCACTCCAAATTGAGCGAACCAGCCAATCCAGTCTTTTTTACCCTGCAAAGCGAATACCCCATGACCGATGAATTCTCCGGCAACCGCTATTCGTAAAACCCATATGGCAAGTTTATTATTCATATTTCTATTTTGCTACTGTGCCAATATATATTATTTAAGTACTCGGTTCGACCCAGAGTTTTTCTCCCATTGTGATAGCTCGCACTTTTTGAGCCATCCTACTTTTATAAACAGTGATAGCGTATATTGTACCAAACAAAATACCCGTATAGAAAATGTCACCAGCAAGAGAGTTTTTGAAAAACGGAATCGCCATGAGGTATGACTGCATAAGACCGGAGAATGAACGCTCGTACATAGTACCGAACTGCCACACCGCCCAGTTGGTTATCACATAGAATACCAGAGACGATCCCATCGTGCTTACCGCAATATTTTTTACAGATTGCTTTTTTATGAAAGTACCCAAAACAGCCGACAGAGCAAAACTGCCGTACACTGCTATCATCATCTGCCACTGATAAAATCCTATAAAAATATCGCTTATAAGCATGATCCCGATCAACGTAATAAGCGAGTAGCGCAGACCAAGATACGCCGATGCAAAAAGAGCGATCGCAGTTATCGGCGTGAAGTTAAATGTGTGAGGCAAAAATCTGCTTGCAACGCCGAATGCGACAAACAGGACTATCAGAATGATCTTTGATCTCAAGGACACATTCATATTATTCCTGTCCTTCGACAAACTTAAATTGAATACTATCTCCGGGCCCGACGTTGTAAGCAGAGACTCCGACCTGGCTGTATGTATTATCGACCCAGTACTGCCACCATTTCTTTCCAGACGGATCTTTGCCGACTCCGCTGATTGACTCAACAAATATTCCGAGATCACTCCCGTAGTCTTTATATTTCAGTTCTACGCTATGAGCGTCAGTGGCATTTTTCAGTACATCAAACACAGTTGTCCCGGAAATGTCGTGATACGTCTTTACTCGTCCATCGCCGTAATCAATCATGATACTCACCGATGCCTGTGGTTGATTCCGCGAGGCGGTCTCAGTAGCTGTAGCTTGGTAATCTCGTCCGACAGATATACCAAGCAGAAAAACAACAGCAAGGATTACAAATCCGCCAGCGTGTTTTAAAAATGTATTGCCTTTCATGTGAAATTATATAACCAATTGCCTATGTCTAAGCTCGTGAAGGATCTTGCACGGAGCGACGATCCGCTTATCCACGATCCGGTAGTAAATATTGAGCCCATCACGTCTGGTCTGCACCAGACCGTTGTGGCGCATAAGAGCAAGATGTTGTGAAAGATTAGCTTTAGAAAGTTTTGTTATCTTCAAAAGTCCCTCAACACCGAGTTCTCCCATTTTCAGATTATTGAGAATTTCCAGACGCTTTGAGTTAGCAAGGATTTTGTATATATTCGCATTTTTATCAAATGCTTCCTGGGGCAGGGGTGATTTTAATTTCATAGTTTCGATAGTAATTAATTATAAATTAGTATACTTTAGAAATTGGTATATATCCAAATTGACAGCATCGACATACCTGTGGCTAAAGTGGTCGAAACGGGCTTTTCCACATTGAGGAGCTGATTCATGATTGATATACTAATTCAGTAATCAATTAACTACTTAACTATAACACTCATGAAAACAAAAAGGAACACCGTCTCTGTGGGGACAACCGTTAGGGATATTCAAAAAAGAGACGGCTCGATAGTTCCTTTTGACATAGAGAAAATCACTACCGCTGTCCATAAGGCAATGCTCGCCACGGGCGAAGGGTCACTCAAAGAAGCGTCACTCGTCGCCAATAAGGTGTATGCCGACGCTTTGAGAATCACGAAAAAGTATAAAAATTTTATTCCAACAGTCGAAGGTATTCAAGACACTGTTGAGAAAGAGCTGATTTTGAGTGAATATGTCAGAACGGCCAAAGCCTATATACTCTACCGGGAAAGACGGTCCAAACTCAGGATGCAAGGATTGCGCGTTCCGCCCAAAGTAAAAAAGCTAGCGGAAGAAAGCAAAAAGTATTTCAAAAATCCTCTTGGAGAGTTTGTATACTACCGCACATATTCTCGCTGGATTGCAGAAGAAGGCCGACGTGAGACATGGATCGAAACCGTTGACCGCTATATTTCATTCATGAGAGAACATCTCGGGGGGAAACTCAAGGAGACGGAATATACGGAACTTCGGGAAGGAATCCTCAGCCTCGAAGCAATGCCTTCAATGCGGCTTTTGCAGTTTTCAGGACCTGCCGCCCGAAAGACAAGCGTCTGCGCGTACAACTGCTCGTACATAGCGCCGGAAAACTTTGAGGACTTGGCAGAGGTCATGTATGTGTCTATGTGTGGCACCGGCGCAGGCTGGTCGGTAGAAAGTCAAAACGTTCAAAAGTTTCCACAGATCAATATGCAAACCGGCACCATTCTGCCAATACACGTAATTCCCGACAACAAGGAAGGCTGGGCAGATGCTTTAACACTAGGAATGAAAACATGGGCAGAAGGGAATGATATTGAATTTGAGTACTCCCTGCTCCGACCGGCTGGTGCGCGTCTTAAGACTATGGGGGGCAAGGCATCGGGCCCCGAACCGCTGCGTCGGCTTCTCACATTTACCCGCCAAAAGATGCTTGCTCGGCAAGGCAGACGCCTCCGAAACATAGACATCCATGACATCGTGTGTATGATCGGCGACTGCGTCGTATCCGGCGGCGTGCGCAGGAGCGCGATGATCTCTCTTTCCGATCTGGACGATAACGATATTCGTGATGCTAAGAAAGGAGCTTTTTACTTGAGCGAACCTCAGCGAATGCTCGCAAATAACTCTGCGGTATATATTCAAAAACCTTCCAATATGGAGTTTGTAGAGGAATGGACTGCTCTCATGAAGTCAGGATCAGGCGAACGAGGAATATTTAATCGAGGATCGCTCGCGGCCACGCTTCCGGAGCGAAGAATCAAAGTCTTAAGGGAGTATAAAGGCTACTTTGATCCGACCGGGCAAAATATCGTGGGGCCAATCGGCACTAATCCGTGCGGCGAGATAATTTTGCAGTCAAAGCAGTTCTGCAATCTCTCAGAAGTCGTCGCTCGCGCTGAAGATGATGAAAAATCACTGCTCAGGAAAATTCGTCTCGCAACTATTCTCGGTACCTATCAGGCAAGTCTGACAAACTTCCCCTATCTTTCAAAGCAATGGAAAGAGAATTGCGAAAAGGAGGCCCTGCTCGGCGTATCCATTACCGGCCAATGGGACTGTCCGGCGGTACGAGATGCAAAAGTTCTGGAACATCTTAAAAAAGAAGTAGTCAAAGTAAATCAAACTTACGCAAAAAGATTCGGCATCAATGCTTCTACCTGTACAACGGCAGTAAAGCCGTCAGGTACGCTCTCGCAGACTGTGGACTGCTCCTCGGGTATGCACCCTCGCCACGCACCATTCTATATCAGGAGAATTAGAATTGCCGCAACTGACTCACTCTTCAAGATGCTTAAAGACCAAGGTGTTCCGTATCATCCGGAAGTCGGTCAGTCAGTCGAAAATGCGACGACGTATGTTCTTGAATTTCCGGTCAAATCTCCAAAGGACTCGATCTATAAAAACGATCTGTCCGCAATTGACCAGCTTGAGCATTGGAAGCTGGTAAAGGTACATTACACCGAGCACAACCCTTCAGTTACGGTCTCGGTCGGGGAAGACGAATGGATCGAGGTCGCTAACTGGATTTACAAGAATTGGGATATTGTCGGCGGCCTCTCCTTCCTTCCGAGGGACAACCATGTGTACCAGCTTGCACCGTACAAGGCAATTGATGAGAAAGAATACATCGAATTATCAGAGCGTCTCAAGCATATTGATTATTCCAAGATCATAACGTACGAAAAAACAGACGAACTTGACGTGAAAAAGGAGCTAGCGTGTGTGGCTGGTGTGTGCGAAATCGCACTATAAATTTATGCTTATCGTCTTCACAGGCAATGGAAAAGGAAAAACGACAGCGGCAATAGGCCAGGCGGTACGGGCCGTAGGGAATGGGAGCAAGGTGCTCATGGTGCAGTTAATCAAGGGACCATGGAAATCGGGCGAGGACACCTCAGTAAAAAAATTCAATCCGGATTTTATAATCGTCAAAAAAGGAAAAGGGTTCGTCCATATCGGTGATGATACGGTGCCCTTCGAGGAGCACCGAAAAGCCGCTCTTGACGCTCTTGTCTACGCACAAGAGCAGATTGACCAGAAAAAGTGGAACATTCTTATTCTTGATGAGATTTGGAACGCACTCTCCTTAAAATTGGTATCCGAAGGATCGATCGCCGATTTTATTTCAAAAAATGTTGGTCAGCTAGATCATCTCATTATGACGGGAAGAGACTGCCCTCAGAAGTTTATCGACAAAGCTGATCTCGTGACAGAAATGAAGGAAATAAAACATCCCTTTACCCGTGGGTTGAAAGGCTCAAAGGGAGTTGAATTTTAATTGAAATTGATGGAAAAGTTGTACATGCCCATACTGCAAAGCCCTTGTACCGGCTGGCCGGCTTTTGGTGTGCCTAAGTCAATAACTTCTTCTCCTGTCTGGGATAAGATTTTTTGAAAGCCAACTGAGCGGATGACAAGTGACGCCGAGCAGTCATACGTGCCATTCGTTTTAACAATGAGCTTCGTGGGGATACCAGGCTTTGCTGAAGACACTTTTGGTGAATATCCACCTCGAGCGTTTATAGTGATGTACTGCACGCCGTCTTTTATTTCGACATTCTGTGCCGATCCGCCTGTCTCAGTATTATTTTTTGAACCCCCAAGAAAAACAATGCCGATACCCACGACAAGGGCCATAGTGATGATTGTGTAAGCAGTCTTATTCATATGATTTTGCAAATCACGTCGCGTAAGCGATTCTGCGGAATCGTGTCGAGTATCGTCCTTTGAAACTCGACTCTAGGCGCGACACTTAATTATATATTAAACAGCGGGTTAATTATTCCAAGTCCGGCAAGTCCGGCGAGAAGCGCGAATAATCCGAGGCCGATTACAACTACTCCTGCGGATTTAAAGAATAAGGGAGCGTGTTTTCCGTGTGCGAACGACGCTGAGCCGAATGAAAGCAGTACGAGCATCGGCAGTGTTCCAAGTGCGAACGCGAGCATAATAAGAAGCCCTGACATAAACGACCCGCTTCCCAATGCGGAAATTTGCATTGACTGGGTAAATCCACACGGTAGAAAAAAAGTAGCGAAGCCTATGATAAGCGGCGTAAGAGTCTTATGTTCTATTTTTCTGAAGAAATTAAAGATTCCCGCGGGCAGTGCGACTTTATTCTTTGCGAATACCCCGACCAGATTTAACCCGAGAAGTAACATCACCATAGAAGCCAAAAGCCCCAAGATGGCCGTGAAGGTAAAATTGATGCCGATAGCACTACCGACGGCACCTAGAACTCCTCCTAATACTGCAAAACTAACCAGTCTCCCTGTGTGGAAGAGCAAAAATGTTTTAGTGTCGCTTACATTATCTTGCGATACTTTTGCCGAAAGGGATAAGACTAAGCCCCCGACTATGGCAAGACAGCTTGAAACCGAAGCGATGAGGCCAATGATAAAACTTGTTACCGGAGTAGTCTGACCACCAATACCAAGATTTAAAATCTCTGATTTTTGCAAGAGAAAGAATAAAATAAGGAATGAAAGCCCGATCGGTATGGCTTTCCAGATAACATCATTACTCTGTTTTTCTGTTGAGGATTTCTCTACAGATAACTTATATCCATTTGATTTTATTTTTTCTGTCAGGATGTGAGTCAGTGCCTCAGGGTCTTCATCGCTGTCGGTCTCAATTTCAACAGTTTCTCGTTGTAAGTTAACCCGGGCATTTTTTATAAAACCTTGCTCGTTCAAGGTGTCCTCAATGAAGATTTTGCAGGATGCACAGTGAGTACCAGAAACATGAAATGTGTATGTTTTCATAATTTCTTACCTTTAATTCGCAATGAATTCGATACCACTGACACGCTCGACATTGCCATGGCGAAGCCGGCAAATACTGGAGAAAGGAGCCATCCGAAGACCGGATACAAAGCTCCTGCGGCAAGGGGGATGCCGACAATGTTGTAGATGAATGCCCAGAAAAGATTCTGCTTAATGCCTCGCATGGTTATTTTCGAAAGCTTGATCGCCTTCACAAGTTTTGAAATATCTCCTCCAAGAAGCGTGATCCCGGCCGACTCTATCGCTACATCAGTTCCGGTCCCCATAGCAATACCTACGTCGGCTTGTGCCAGAGCAGGTGCGTCGTTTACACCATCACCAGCCATTGCGACAATTCGACCTTGCGACTGCAATTCTTTTATTTTTACCAATTTATCTTGTGGCAGAACGTGTGCAACTACTTCATAAATGCCAACGAGCGCCGCCATGTACTTCGCGGCTTTTTCATCGTCGCCGGTAAGCATGACCACTTTGATTCCCAGCTTATGAAGATTGGCAACAGCCTGTTTTGATTCGGGTTTTATTTCATCTGCCACCATGGCAAATCCTAACACTCTTTCTCTGGTGGCAAGAATGACAGGGGTCTTTCCTTGAGCGGTGAATTGCTCAATCCTTGAAACATCGAATTTCACACCGAGCTCTTTCATAAGCTTTGTGTTACCCACAAAATATTCTGACCCTTTGATTGTTCCCTTGAGTCCTTTGCCCTGTATGCCCTCAAAACTTGAAACACTTTCTATTTTGATATTTTTCCCTTCGGCATAACTAACAACCGCGTGAGCAATGGGATGTTCTGATTTTTTCTCAAGGGATGCAAGTATGGACACGATCTCATCATCTTTGAGGTTGGAGAGGTTTTGAATATCGACGAGAGTTGGTTTCCCGATGGTAATAGTGCCGGTTTTGTCCACAATGACCGTATCCACTTTATGCAATTTTTCAAGAGTAGCGGCGTCCTTGATAAGAATGCCTTCCTTTGCGCCTTTACCGACACCTACAATGATCGCTGTTGGTGTTGCAAGTCCGAGAGCGCACGGACACGCAATGACGAGGATGCCCACGAACGAGACAAGACCGAATGACAAGGCTTGGGAAAATCCTAGATACTGTGTGCCGACAATGAGCCATACACCAAGAGTAAGAAATGCGATCACGAGTACGATAGGTACAAAGACTGACGAAATTCTGTCTGCGAGCGCTTGAATAGGGGCCTTACTTCCCTGAGCGTCCTCAACCATCTTTATGATCTGGGCAAGCAGTGTTTCTGATCCGACTTTAGTAGCTTTGAATGTGAATGAACCACTGGTGTTGATTGTTCCGGACATAACATTGTCACCAATCTTTTTCTGTGCAGGCATCGGCTCTCCGGTGACCATAGATTCATCAATAAAAGAACTTCCTTCGGTTATGACACCGTCAACAGGAATCTTTGCTCCGGGCTTTACGATGATTAGATCTCCGTGTTTGACTTCATTTACTGAAATCTCTACTTCCTTTCCGTCCCGAATGACAAGTGCTGTTTTTGCCTGAAGATTGAGAAGTTTCTCTATAGCATCGCCTGTTTTTATTTTCGATCGTGCCTCCAAATATTTACCGAGCGCAATAAATGTAATGACCACGATTGTCACATCGTAGTACTGGTAATCGACATTTATAAAAGGACGGAGTGCTTCTTCAAAAGCTGTAACTGCAAAGCTGTATAAAAAGGCGGCTACAGTTCCGATACCGATCAGCGTATCCATATTTGCCTTGCCGTATCGGAGAAATCTGTAAAAGCCGAGAAGATAGGGCTTTCCGACTACGAACAGCGTGTAGGTTGCAAAGATTGGGAGGAGGTGATGAAAAAACTCCTTGATCACGTAACTCATTTCTGACACAACGCCATACTGAACGAGAATGTCCCACCCCATAACGAGTGCCGCAAAAATAGCGAGGGGAATGGCAGAAAGAACTTTATTTCTCATGTCTCTAACTTCAGCAAGCTTTTCTTTTTTGGATTGATTCAATCCCAAGTGTGCCACATGATCACTTTCCGACATTCCCATTTCCTCGGCAGTAGAAGGAACCTCTAGTGAATAACCAAGCGGCTCGATAGCCCCTGAAAGATCGTGAGGATTCGTCTTTGACGGATCAAAAGAAACTTTGGCTTTTTCCGTGCCATAATTCACTTCCGCAGATTGCACCCCCTGAATTTTCTTGAAAGTCTTCTCGATGACCGAGGAGCAGGAAGCACAATGCATGCCTTTTACTTTATATGTCTGTGTATGCATATTATTTTCTCTTAAGCTTATACACCTTGATAATTTCTGCCTTTGCCTTGGCAGTCTGTCCAGTTTGCATCTGATGATGAACACAGTGATCCAAATGGTTTTCAAGAAGCAAATCTTCCACATTGGATAAGCCCTGCTTTACAGCCGAAGTCTGAGTGATCACATCAATGCAGTAGGTATCATTCTCGACCATCTTTTGAAGCCCTCGTACCTGCCCCTCAAGAAGCTTGAGACGGCGTACTACCTTTACCTTGCTTTGTTCGTCCATGTATTTCATATACCAACATTGTATACCCCCCTAGGGGTATAGTCAAATCAAGCTGTGGAAAAATATTACTGCAATACGTTAGGTGGAATTCATAGAAGGGTCAGCCCTTCTTTTTTGTACAAAAAAACCGAGCAATTGGCTCGGCAGTTATTTTTTCTCCAGACGTTGCATTGCTTGAATAATTGCTACAAACAATATTACGATACCTGCGCCCAATGAAACACTTGCTAATTTGTCATGAGTTAGCGTGTATACACCTTGAGTAATGAGTACAGCACCTAAAAACAAAGTAATCGGTTCCTTCATAAATTTAAGTTGAATTTTTCTAGTTTATTGATATCATACAGAATATGAAGAGTCAAGGAGAGACCAGAAAGGTGTTTGTCGGTATGTCCGGAGGTGTTGATTCCTCCGTCTCTGCAGCGCTGCTTAAGAAAGAGGGTTACGCTGTGACGGGAGTGTTTATCAAGGTGTGGCAGCCCGATTGGATTGACTGTACATGGAGGGAAGACCGGCTTGATGCCATGCGCGTAGCCGCCAAACTAGAAATTCCCTTCGTAACACTTGATCTTGAAAAGGAATACAAGCGAGAAGTGGTGGACTACATGATTGCCGAGTACAAGATTGGGCGAACACCTAATCCTGACGTGATGTGCAACCGACACGTTAAGTTTGGCGCATTTTTTGATTGGGCGATGAAGCAGGGCGCTGATTATGTGGCAACGGGGCATTATGCCCGCGTCGGAACGCGGGAATTTCCAATTTCCAATTTCCAATTTCCAAACAATTCAAAAATTAAAAATTCTGGAAAGCTACCAGCTACAAGCTACCAGCTACAAGCTGGTTCTGACCTAAACAAAGATCAAAGCTATTTTCTCTGGACGCTAACACAGCGAGAACTTTCAAAAACACTTTTTCCGGTGGGTCATTTGGAGAAGCCAGAGGTCAGAAAGATTGCAGAGAAATTCAACCTTGTTACCGCCAATAAAAAAGATAGTCAGGGGCTATGCTTTATTGGAAAAATTGACATGAAGGACTTTCTCAAGGAGTTTATCAAGCCGAAAACTGGAAATGTAGTAAACGAAGAAGGAGAGATTATCGGCAGTCATGATGGGGCAGTGTTTTTCACACTAGGCGAACGCCACGGCTTTACAATTACCAAAAAAACTCCGCACGACGAACCTTATTTTGTTATTTCAAAAAATATTGAACGAAACGAGCTTGTGGTCTCACATAAACATGCCGATGAAACTCTACCTCACGCTAAAAAAGACGTACTACTTGAAAATGTAAATTGGACCTCTGACAGTGCACCTAACTTAGCCAAGACCTACATGGCCCGTTCCCGCTATCGCGAACAACTCCAGCCTTGCCACTTAGAGGCAAGGCCTCTAAGTGAGCCAACTACGAGCTACAAGCTCGTGTTCGACGAACCACAAAGTTCCGTCTCTCCCGGGCAATCACTAGTAATATATGACGGAGATGTTTGCCTAGGTGGCGGTATTATCGTCTAACCAGTTTGCCAGCGTGTGTGAAGTGGTATAATTCTCACATGGAAAAAATCTTGATTCTAAAAGCGGATGGAACGAGGGAGACCTTCGATGGACTAAAGCTCTATGACTCCCTTATCCGTGCCAAAGCGGCTCCCGATGCGGCCGAGGATATCCGAGTCCACATAGAAAAGGAAGTGCGTACAGGCATGACCACTCACGACATCTACTCACATGCTTTTAGACTTCTATCCAAAATGCATAGACCTCTGGCTCTTCGCTACTCACTGAAGCGGTCGCTTATGGAACTTGGACCCGCCGGTTTCGCGTTCGAGAAATTCATTGGGGAAATTTTCAAAAAGAAAGGCTTCACCGTCGAAACAGACAAGCTTGTGCAGGGTCACTGCGTTGAACACGAAGTTGACGTTATCGCATGGAATGATAAGGAACTCATCATGTCTGAAGCAAAATTCCATAATCAGCCAGGAGTTAAATCGGATCTAAAGGTGGTGCTGTATGTTAAATCAAGAATGGATGATCTTCGTAAAGCCACATTTTCATATGGAGGCAGCAACCGTACGTTAACCGATGGCTGGCTTATCACTAACACTAAGTTCACCACAAGCGCGATTAAGTATGCGGAATGTAGTGGACTCAAAATCATTGGCTGGAATTATCCTGCACAAGGAAGCTTACAAGACCTTATCGAAGAAAGCGGACTGCATCCCCTCACGTGCCTTACTACCCTCGATCAGAGCGAGAAGCGCGGTCTCTTGGATCGTGGAGTCGTACTCTGTGAAACTTTCAGGGAGGACACCACCCCGCTGCAGGTGCTCGGTATGAACAACGACCGTATTAAAATGATTGTTGATGAAAGTAATTTACTCTGTCCTACAGTCTCATAATTATGAGTGGCTATTATAAACCTCACCGCAAAAGCGACTGGAACTACGGCGGTCCAAACTGGAAACTTTCCCGTTCAAAAATTGATTTGTTTTTACAATGCTCGCGTTGTTTCTATGTCGACAATAAGCTCGGTGTAGCGCGACCTCCAGGCTTCCCATTCAACCTCAATAGTGCGGTCGATAAATTGCTTAAAAAAGAGTTTGATATGCACCGTAAGAAAAAAACTGTCCATCCACTCATGAAAAAGTATGGTATTGACGCTGTTCCGTTTCAGCATGCAAAAATGGAGGAGTGGAGGGATTCATTACGGGCGGGGGTAAGTTTCCAGTATGCGCCTACGGGCTTTCTGGTTCGTGGGGGTGTTGATGATGTTTGGGTTGACCCCCAAGGAGAACTTATCGTTGTGGATTACAAGGCTACGAGTAAAGACGGAGAGGTTAGCCTAGACGCAGAGTGGCAGGACGGATACAAGCGCCAAATGGAGACGTATCAATGGCTCTTTCGTCAGAATGGATTTAAAGTTTCTGATACCGGATATTTCGTATATGTTAACGGCAAGACTGATAAAGAGGCCTTTGACGCAAGACTTGAGTTCGATGTTTCCATCATTTCCTATACAGGCAAGACTGATTGGGTTGAGCCCACACTGCATGACATCAAGAAATGTCTTGATTCCACCGAGCTTCCCGCCCCGGCAGAAAATTGTGACTATTGCGCCTATCGTAAAGCCGCGGCCGAGGTGTCGTTTAAACCTGTTAAAAAAATGGCTCCGAAAAAAATAGTAACACTTCCTCAGGAGGGAGCTAAACTTTTTTAATATGAACTTTAAAGAAAAAGTTTTTAAGGTAGTTTCGAAGATTCCAAAGGGGAAGGTTCTGACGTATAAAGAGGTGGCGGATCTCGCAGGTTCCCCGCGTGCCTTCCGCGCTGTCGGAAATATTTTGAATACGAACTATGACCCCAACATTCCTTGCCATCGAGTAGTTCGGTCAGACGGCACAGCTGGCGGGTATAATCGAGGTTGCGATGAAAAGACCAAGATTCTTAAAAAAGAAGGAGCAATATGAAAACAGAATGGAATCTACAATTATTGTATCAGTCAATTGATGACCCTCAGATTGAGAAAGACCTGAAGTCGATAGAACGTTCGTGCACTCTCTTTGCCAGGCGATACAGAGGCAAGATCAAGCATCTCTCAAGCGAATCATCACTTCTGGTCGCTCTTAAGGAGTACGATGTGCTGCACGAGCAAGCCTCTGGAGCGAGACCTCTGGTTTATTTCTTCTATTGTCATGAACTGAGAAGCGCGGATGCGCTCATTGAGGCAAAAATGAACACAGCTGTGGCCCGACTAACGAAAGTACAAAACACCATCACTTTTTTTGAGCTCGATCTTGGTAAAATTACCGTCAGTTGGCGAACCAGGTTTCTTAAGAGTCAGAAACTTCAGGCATATCGTTACTTTCTAAGACAGGTTTTTGAAAAGAGCAGATACCACTTGAGTGAAGAAGTGGAAAAGGCGCTCAACCTTTCTGTGCTTCCATCGCATGGGATGTGGATTCAGGCGCAGGAGAAATATTTAAACTCGCAAACTATTTTTTGGGAGGGGAAACAACTTCCACTCTCGGAAGCGCAAGATAAGGTACAGGGAATGCCCACAGAGAAACGCAGGGTGCTTTCTGATGAAATTTTTAAGGTGCTTCGTAACGTCAGTTCCTTTGCCGAGGCGGAAATAAATGCCGTCTACACCAACAAGAAGATTCAGGATGAACTGCGCGGTTTCAAAGAGCCGTATAGTGCGACACTGCTTGAATATCAAAACAAAGAAAAAGAAATTATGAGTATGGTGCAGGTGGTTACCGATGCGTTTCCTCTTTCACATAGGTTCTATCGTCTAAAGGCCAAGATGCTTAACCTACCGCATCTTGAGTATGCAGACAGGTCCGCGGGAGTAGGAAGTATTGAGAAAAAATATCCCTGGGAAGAAAGCGTAGATTTAGTGCGCCGAGCGTTTAGCAGTGCCCATGAGAAATACTCAAACATACTGGACAACTATCTAGGTAACGGACAAATTGACGTTTTTCCTCGCCTCAATAAAAGTAGTGGAGCATTTTGTGCTGGAAGTACAGGCAATCCGACATTTGTGCTGCTTAACCACACTGGTGAGATTCGATCGGTGACTACACTGGCGCATGAGATGGGTCACGCATTTCACACCGAGCTTTCAAAGACACAATCTCCTATGTATCAGCATTATCCCTATTCAACCGCAGAGGTGGCGAGCACCTTTTTTGAGAATTTCGTGTTTGAGGAGCTCTTGTCTAAGGCAACAGACGAGGAAAAAATAGTTCTACTCCACAACAAACTTAACGACGAAGTCGCTACGATATTTCGTCAAATCGCCTTTTTTAATTTTGAAGTAGAGCTCCATCATTCTATTCGAGAGCGGGGGTTTGTGCCAAAAGAAGAGATCGCCGCGATGCTTAACAAGCATAGCGCGGCGTATCTTGGACCGCTTTTTAGGCTTAAGGAGAACGAAGGGTACTTTTTCCTCGTCGTATCTCATTTTAGAAGATTTTTTTATGTATATTCATACGCGTACGGTTCGCTCATAAGCCGAGCTTTATACAAACGTTACAAGGAAGATAAAAACTTTCTTTCTTCGGTCGAAAAGTTCCTTTCCGCCGGGGGAAGCAAGGCCCCAGCCGAAATTTTTAAGGATATAGGTATTGATACGACACATCCTGAGTTTTTTAAAGAAGGGCTTAAAAGTGTTGAAGAGGATATTCTAAGGCTCGAAAAACTTATCAAGTAGACATATCTATAAGGGTAGTAGTATACTTTTCATATGGTAAAGAAAAAAATCTCCATCGATGATCTGGCTAGAATGGTAGCGGAAGGATTCAAACACACAGCCACCAAAGAAGATCTTAAAGGAATGAAGGAGGAGCTTGAACTGAAGATTGATGCGCTCGAGGAAAGACTCGATAGGCGTCTTTCAACCGTTGAATTCCTACTTTCAAGCAACCGCATCGAACGTATCGAGGATGACATGCGACGAGTCAAAACAGTTCTCAAAATTAAGTAACCTATGCTATATTCTTGTGTATGGATTCTAAAGACATACGTGAGAAATTCTTAAAATTTTTTGAAAAAAGGGGGCATGCGATTATTCCTAGCGCCCCTTTGGTACCAGAAAACGATCCAACAACGCTCTTTACTGGTTCTGGTATGCAGCCTATGGTTCCGTATCTTCTCGGAGAAACGCATCCTTTAGGGAAGCGTATCGCCGATTCGCAAAAAGCTTTTCGTTCAATTGACATAGATGAAGTGGGTGACAATCGACATATCACCTTCTTTGAGATGCTTGGTAACTGGTCACTTGGCGATTACTTTAAAACAGAACAAATACAATGGGTATTTCAGTTTCTTACTGAGGAAATCTCTATTGATCCCAAAAGGCTTTACGTTACCGCATTTATTGGTGATGAAAAAAACAATATTCCTAAGGATACAGAGGTTGCGGCTTTATGGAAAAAACTCTTTGCAGAAAAAGGCATCAAAGCGAAGGAGGTAGATATCGGCTCGGAGGAAAATGGATACGTCGTTGGTATGCAGGAAGGTAGGATATTTTACTATGATGTAAAAAAAAATTGGTGGAGTAGGGCAGGAGTACCGGAAAAGATGCCGGCTGGTGAGCCAGGAGGGCCTGACTCTGAAATGTTTTACGAATTTCCGGATGTTCTCCATGATCCGAAATTTGGCAAACATTGTCACCCTAATTGCGACTGCGGGCATTTTCTGGAAATCGGCAACAGCGTCTTCATGGAATACAAGAAAAACTCTGACGGAACATTTTCTAAATTACCACAAAGCAATGTTGATTTCGGCGGAGGGTTAGAGCGTATGGTGATGGCAACACAGGACTGCGCAGATATTGTCGAGGTGAATCATCGCCCTATTCTTGATTATTTGGAAAAGGTGTCAGTGAAAAAATATGGAAAAAATGCTGAGGATACCAAAGCATTCCGAGTAATTGCTGACCACATGAAGGCGTCTGTGTTTCTAATTACTGACGGTGTTATCCCTTCTAACGCAGATCAAGGATATTATGTTCGTCGGCTTTTACGCCGCGCCGTACGATTTAGTGATTTCTTAGGAATTAAGGAAAATGTCCTCTTTGAGATTGTTGGCCCGATAGCAGAAATGTACCAGGATTCATACCCGGACATCGCAAGCAAAGCGGTATCGACCAGGAAGACAGTCGCAGAAGAAGAGAAAAAATTTAGAGAAACATTAGGACGGGGTCTGAAGGAATTTGAAAAAGGAACCGATCCCTTCGTGCTTTTCACTACATTTGGTTTCCCGTTGGAATTAACACAGGAATTAGCGAAAGAAAAAAATACAACCATTGATGTAGCGAAGTTTCATAAAGATTTACAAGCTCATCAAGCACTTTCCCGCGCGGGATCAGAGCAGAAATTTAAAGGTGGACTTGGTGATTCCAGTGAGAAATCTGTCCGGTACCACACCGCAACCCACCTTCTTCATAAAGCACTCCGAGAGGTGCTCGGTGTTCATGTTGAGCAGAAAGGTTCAAACATAACTCCGGAACGTCTCCGATTCGATTTTTCTCATACCGCTAAAATGACGGAGGAAGAAAAGAAAAAAGTGGAGGATCTCGTCAATGCAAAAATTAAAGAAGCACTGCCTGTAACGCGCACTGTGCTAAGTAAAGAAGAAGCCTTGAAAACTGGGGCACTGCACTTTTTCGGTGAAAAATACGGTAATGAAGTAAGCGTGTATTACATCGGGGAAAATCTTTCAAACGCTTATTCAAAAGAGTTCTGCGGTGGCCCACACGTCACTAACACCAAAGAGTTGGGGGTATTTAAAATTAGTAAAGAAGAGGCTGTGTCTGCAGGTGTCCGTCGCATCAAGGCGATATTAGAATGATTACATTTCTCATTCCGCGTGGTATACACACTTCCTAAGAGATCGTGTGATATAATTTTTACATGTCGCTTTTTTCTCAACTCAATCATCGTAGTGATGAAGTTTCTCTTGTGTTCGATATTGCAAGCGGCACCGTTGGTGGGGCAATTGTAAAATTTTCTAAAGGCCAACCGGCTCATATTCTCTATACCTGCCGTGAGCTTATTCTTTTTAAAACCAAGCCTACTGCACAGAGTATGCTTTCGGAAATTACGAAAAGATTGGCTGAAGTGGCACGCCGACTTTCTACAGAAGGAATCAAACACGTGAATACTCTGGGTCAAGTAGGGAGTAATATCAACCATATCTACTACCTTTTTTCTTCACCGTGGGTAGTGTCACACACGAAAGTGATTACTGTGAGGAAAGATGACGAATTTCGTGTAACAAAAAGAGAAATTAACCAATTAGTTCATGCAGAAGAAGAGGAATACGTCGCATCATTGACCCTGGTTAAAGATGACAGTCGTGTCAATAGTAACTCAAAAATCATTGAGCATGCTCAGATCGCAATGAAGGTTAACGGTTATGAGACATCCAGACCGTACGGTAAAATGGCACGAACTGTCTCCATCCCTTTTTTTATGAGTATTATCGATGAACCAGCGCTCGACACCATCGAACATACTGTAGCGAAGTATTTCAACTTCAGAAAAGGTTCTTCACACTCTTTTTCTCTCGCTTTGTACACAGCGCTTCGTGACATCTTTTCTTCCGATGACGATTTTCTTGCTGTGGATGTGAACGGGGAACTGACGGATATTATGCTTATTAAAAACGGAATTCTTACTGAAACCTCCTCGTTTCCACTCGGTATTAACTCCATAATCCGTCATGTCGCGAACGCTCTTAAGTCCACACCAGAAGTAGCGGAGTCCCTTATTCAAATTTATATGAATAACAAGGCCGAGCCTACAGCAGAGAAAAAAATAGCAACTATTCTTGCTGGCATCCATGATGAATGGGTGGACAATTTTGAACGGGCTTTTACGGATCTTAATCCTGACGTGGTGATGCCTAAGAAACTTTTTCTGATTGTTAATAATAACCTCAGTAACTTTTTCGGAGGTTTTCTTAAAAATGAACGTTTTAAACACATCGTTATTCCAGGTGATACCTTCGGTGTTACACTGCTCGATGCTCCTAAGATGAATACATACTGTACGATAAGTACCGACACTTCACCTGACTCCTTCTTAATGCTGCAGTCGATCGCTTTGAATAGTCTTATACACAAGCATCAAGTGTAGTGTTATCGACATACGGTTACACACAGAACAAACATTAGCCAATATATATTTAATGAGGTATACTTACCAATAACTATGGAACGTAAATTAGTACAAGACCTAGTTCCTCCAAAAAGCATTAGAAACATACCTGTTTCCGGTACGAAAAAGCCGGCCCGCCCTCCTCGTTCAGAATCCGGCCGTCCAGTATCTTTTAAACGAACACAACCATTGTTGAATAAAGAAAAAATACAACGTCGTTCTCATGCCGGTGTATGGTTCGTGGCGCTTGTGTGCGTACTTGTCTTTGCCTTCTCAGTTACCCTCCTTTTTGCGAAAGCCGAGGTGCATGTTACTCCTGTTCAAGGGATAGTGGCTGTTGACAGCACCTATACCGCGAAGAAGGCACCTCTCCAGGGTGAGCTTGGGTATACAGTGATGTCTCTCAATAAAGAAACTGAGGAAGCTCTCACTCCTACAGGTAAAGAAAAAATAGAAAGTAAAGCAAAGGGCACTATTATCATCTATAATAGTTTCAGTGAAGTCCCTCAGGTATTGGCGAAAAATACCCGTTTTGAAAATACTAAAGGAAATATTTACCGGATAGGAGATGCGGTGAGTGTTCCAGGAAGGAAGAAAGTGAACAGTCAAATGATTCCAGGTAGCGTGGAAGTGGTCATAACAGCAGATTTGTCTGGAGAGTCGTCCAACATGCTTCTTAAAGATCTTGCGGGTGACTTTAGGATCCCTGGTTTTAAAGGAGGACCTAAATTTGAGGCTTTCTACGGACGTCTTAAAACTGATATCCGTGGTGGTGCGTCAGGCACCGTTGGAACTGTCGATGAAAAGACGGCTACTGAGACACGGATGCGAATGCGCACCATGCTCAAGGATGAGTTAGTTAAAGAAGCTTTTGCGGAGAAACCTTCCGGTGTTGTGCTCTACGATAGTGCCCTTCTTATTGAATATGAATCATTACCTAATAAAAACACTACGGATGGTAAGGTGGCTATTGTTGAAAAAGCGACACTGTATGGGACATTGTTTGATCAAAAAGAATTAGCCTCTCGTGTTCTTCCCGACGAAACTGCTGCAATTAAAAAAGGAGAAACCGTAGTTCACGGTCTTGATGAACTAGTGCTTGATATTAAAAACAAAAAAGATTTTAGTCCAAAGACTTCAACCGGCACGCTTATCTTCAGCCTAAAGGGCCCATTGAAAAGTGTCGCGATGTTCGATGAACATAAGCTTAAGCAGGATTTAGCTGGCAAGCCCACCAGCCGCATTCCTGTAGTGCTTTCTGCCTATCAAGGGATCAAGACGGCAGACGTTATTATCCGCCCATTCTGGAAGCGATCATTCCCTGGCGACCCTGAAAAAATCACTATTCAAACAACAGTGAAATAACTTAAAGCGTTGGGGTTATATTCTTTAAAATTATTTCCTCGCTCCTACCGTAAGAGCGAACCCATTCTAAAAATTCTTACTAAATAGCCAGGACTCTCCAAAACAAGGAGTTTTTTAGGAAAATGGATTCAGTCCCGAGACGGTGAGGGACCGACCGGAGGGAGTTGTCCATTTTCCGTGAAGAAAAATGACTATGTTTTGTGAGGACAGGCGTTCGGTGTAAGAATTTTTAGAATGGGTGAGTGGCTATTTGACCGCCTTTTTATTATCTGCTACTATGATGAACGCGTAACGTGATACAAAATAACAGTACAAAAGACCTTAAAGCCACTGGGGTAGTGACAGAAGCTCTTCCTAATACCCTGTTCAAGGTTAAACTTGATGGTAAGGAAGAGGAAATTCTGGCATATCTTGCGGGCAAGATGAGAATGCACCGTATTAGGGTTCTTATCGGCGATAAGGTTGAACTCGAGCTTGACTCGTACGGAGGAAGGGCGAGGATCACAAAGCGACTATAAATACCGTAAAATAATTATGAAAGTTCGATCATCAGTTAAAAAGATTTGTCCTAAATGCGTTACTGTACGCAGGAAAGGAAGTGTCTACGTAGTGTGTAAAGCCAATCTACGACATAAGCAGCGACAAGGCTAGCTTTACTTTTTTATCCCCCCATGCTAGCTTTTAACATTGTGCTATGCGCATCCTAGGAATAACAATACCAGACGACAAGCGGCTTGAAATCGCCCTTACTGCCCTTTATGGAGTAGGGCGTTCTCGTGCGCAAGAAATTTTGAACAGGGTGAAGATTGAGCACGGCAAACGTGCAAAGGAACTTACACCTGAACAAGAGAATGAAATCCGCAAGATTGTTGAGTCGTACAAAATCGAAGGTGATCTTAAGCGCGAGATCTCCGCTAACATCAAACGACTGAAAGACGTCAAGGCATATCGCGGTGTACGCCACATGCGACGACTACCAGTGCGTGGTCAGCGAACCAAGACAAATTCTCGAACCCTTCGAGGAAATGTCCGAAAGACTATGGGAAGCGGTAAGAAGAAGGAAGATAAGAAGTAAAGTAGTTACTGGTTACTAGTCATTAGTTGCTAGTAACTGGCAACTGTATAACTAGTAACTGAATTATTATGGGAAAGAAAAGAATCGTAAAACAAGAAGGTGATGTTGTGAAGGCTGCAGGCGCAGCTCCTGTTGTTGCTGCCAAGAAAAGAATGGAATCAGGAATCCTTCACGTACAATCAACCTACAACAACACAAAGCTCCTACTTACTGACCCAACCGGCAACGCGGTGGCTGCTTCATCAAGTGGAGCACTCGGCTTCAAGGGAGCAAAGAAGGGAACTCCCTTCGCTGCCGCAAAGGTGGGTGAGGCCTTAGCACTCAAAGCTGCGACTATTGGAGTGAAGGAGGTAGCAGTTGTGGTGAAGGGCGTCGGTTCAGGCCGAGAGTCAGCTATTCGAGGTTTTATTTCAAAAGGGATTAACATCACCTCTATTAAAGACGAAACCCCTGTTCCTTTTAACGGACCTAAGCCTCCTAAGCCTCGAAGAGTATAAAGCGATATTTTAATACATATGATTATTGGACCTAAATACAAAATTGCCCGCCGCCTTAATGCTCCAGTGTTTGAAAAAACACAGACGGAGAAGTACGCCCTTTCTCTCGCCCGAAAAACCAAGACGAAGGGACGAAGTAGTGCAAAAACCGACTACGGTATGCAGGTTAATGAGAAGCAAAAAGCTCGTATGACCTACGGTATGGGAGAACGCCAATTCGCCCGCTACGTAAAAGAAGCAGTTGATAAGAAAGGTGATTCAGTAGGCTTTCTTCTTACGAAACTTGAGTCTCGTCTTGATAATGTTGTGCTTCGGGCTGGTTTGGTGACATCACGACGAGCGGCACGGCAAATGGTGTCCCATGGTCACATCTGTGTTAACGAGAAACGAGTTACTATTCCTTCGTATACTGTAACTCCAGGTGAGAAAATCAGCATCAGAGAAGGAAGCAAGAAATCTCATCTCTTCGCAACACTCGACGAGAAGCTTAAACAGCACAATCTTCCTGCATGGCTTAAGGTAAACATCGATACGAAAGTATTTACTGTCGAAGGTAAGCCTACCGTCAAAGAAACTGAGCTGCTTTTTAATGTGGCGACAGTATTAGAGTTTTATTCGAGATAGTATTGCAAATTATACGAATTTGAAGTATAATTTGCTTTTTGTAAAAGAGGAAACAATTAATAAATTTTAAGTATAAAAATATGTCTGATTACAACGTTTTATTGCCGACAAAACCGAAAATCATTCAGGAAGAAGGTTTCAGTGGAACCTACGAAATTGACGGTCTTTATCCTGGATACGGCCATACGTTAGGTAACTCACTCCGACGTATTATACTTTCTTCCCTCCCTGGAGCAGCGATCACTCGAGTTAAAATCGATGGAGTTAGCCATGAGTTTTCAACTATTAATGGAGTAAAGGAAGACGTTATCACCCTCCTTCTAAACTTGAAGCGTATTCGCATCAAATTACTAACCGATGAACCTCAAACAATGAACCTTAAGGTAAAAGGTATTAAGGAAGTTACTGCGGCAGACATCGAGGCTCCTGGCCAGGTAGAAATCCTAAATCCAGACCAATCAATCGCTCATTTAACTGACAAGAGTGCTGATCTTAATATTGAGATCAGTGTAGAGAAGGGTCTCGGATATGTCTCAAAGGAAATATTACAGAAGGATCGCGTGGATATCGGTACCATCACCCTCGACGCTATTTTCACTCCTATCCGACGAGTGAACTACGAAGTAGAGAACATGCGCGTGGGAGATCGAACTGATTTTAACCGTTTGAAAATATTTATCGAGACTGACGGCACTATCCTACCTCAGGAAGCACTGACGAGTGCTATTACTATCATGATCGGCCAACTCAAGGCAATTGTCGGCTTTAAGGAAGAAGAGCCTGAAGCGGAAGCAGCGGAGTCAGAAGGTGATGAAAAAGAGGATGGTTCTTCAAAGAAAGAACTTGATGTAGAATTCCTCAAGACTCGCACTGACTCTATCGGCCTTTCAGCTCGCACCGTAAAGGCGCTTGCTAACGCTAACATCCGAACAGTCGGAGGGCTGGCTCGCAAGAAGGAAGCTGATATCCTTGAGATCGACGGACTTGGACCAAAAGGTATTCAGGAAATTAAAAAATCCCTCAGCAACTTTGGGATATCGCTTAAGTAGTTACATTGTTTCCAGTTATTGTAGCTGGAAACAAACAACTGATAACCAACGACATGAACCACCATTCAAAAAAAAGATTATTCGGACGAGAGATGAATCAGAGAAATGCACTGATGAAGTCCTTGGCGTTGTCACTTTTGGTAAACTCAAAAATTACTACTACTGCAGCGAAAGCAAAGTCCCTCCGACCGTTTGTGGAGAAGCTTGTTACTAACGGCAAAAAAGGCGGCCTTGCAGCACAGCGACTCCTTGCATCACGTGTAGGTAAAGAAGCGAGCTCGATTCTCCTTAAAACAATTTCTCCAAAATACAAAGACCGAAAGGGAGGATTTACGAGAATCATTAAGTTGCCTGCCCGAAAAAGTGACGGAAGCCCGATGGCAGTTATTGAATTTGTATAAATACCATGACCACACACACCATTGACGCAACAAATAAAAAAATCGGCCGCGTAGCAAGTGAGGCTGCGGCATTACTCATTGGTAAAAACAATACTTCTTTTGTGCGTAACAAGATTATTGGTTCAAAAGTTGAGATCGTTAATACCTCCAAGGCTCTTATCGACGAGAGAAAGAAAAATGATAAAGAGTATGCGACCTACAGCGGATATCCTGGTGGCATTAAGACTGAGACGGTGAGTCGTCTGATCGAGCGAAAGGGTTACAGCGAAATTTTTAGAAAGGCTGTATACGGAATGCTCCCTCAGAATAAATTAAAGAAAGGAATGATGAAAAACCTAACGATCACCGAATAATTACCATGAAAGAAGAAGTAAAAAAAATGCAAGAAGGAGAAGGACGCTATATCGAAACAATTGGCCGACGAAAGACGGCTGTTGCTCGTGTTCGTATTACTCCCGGAGCAAAGCAGTCGTACGTGATCAACCACAAGGAACTCGCTGTTTACTTTCCAACGAAGGATCTTCAGAATATTGCGGTAGAGGCGTTTGCTAAATCTAAAATTGTTCAGAAATTTAAAGTTACTGTTCTCCTTAAAGGTGGAGGAGTGAACTCGCAAGCAGAAGCGATGCGACACGGCATTGCCCGTGGCCTCATTGAAGTTGATGCAGAACTCCGTAAGAAGCTTAAGAAGGAAGGATTCCTCAAGCGAGACCCTCGAGCCAAGGAACGACGCAAGTTCGGTCTCAAAAAGGCACGTAAAGCCCCTCAATGGTCAAAACGATAGGTAGACCACACAGTGGAATAAAAGAGGTAAGATAACCTTTTGGGTGGCCGAGAGTCGGGACAACGTATTTGGAAGAGAAAACACCGGAAATACCGGTGTTTTCTCTTTAAATCACTTAAAAAGTAGTGAGGAGATTTCTTAATAATCTTATGGTAAACTTGGTATCACACTGAGTTTACAAAAAGAATAATTTTCTTTCTATGTCTATCACGTTAGTACCACTAGATAATGATCATGAGCAGGATACGCCAACAGTGATTGTGGGTAAAAATATATTGCTCAAAATAAAAACTAGACAATCGCTCTCTGAAACAAATGATTCATTAAGAGAAATAATAGGTACTGAAAATTTACTTAAAGAGACAGAATTATGGGAATGGATTAGAAGATTGCAACTTCTTACAAATGAGATCGAAGAATACATAACATCAAGTATTCAATTTCGGGATTATATATCTAAACTAAAAATTGAGGACAAAGAAAAGCTTTATCAAGCAACCTTCAGAGATTTCAAGGAGAAAATAACTCAAAAAACAAAAGAAATTGCAGACATAGAAAGTATTTTAAATATTCGTCTCGCTAGAGACACTAGTTGGAACTTTTGTGGAAACTGTGATGCTTGTATTGGTCCACATGAAGACACCTTGCCGACTAACTGTACGGTATGCGAATCGGAAGTGGATAAAAAACCAACTGCAGGATTTACTATTCGTTTTCTCGAAAAAGAAATTAAAAATTATCTAGATGGGACATGGCTTGAAGACTATATTGCGAGGATTTTTAAAAAAATGGACTGGGAAGCCTGGAGCAATGGTGATATTATGGGAGCTACAGGAGTCTATCACCAAATGGATGTTCTTGCTATAAACAAATTAAATGGTAAAGTAGTTATCGTAGAGTGTAAAAGAACAGCAAAATCAGAGCATGCTTATCGACTTATTACTCAATTTCTTGATATACAACCAAGTTGTGGACTGTTAGTCTCAATAAGAAAAGTGCAAAGTGACCCTGCAATAAACCTCTTAACAAAAAAACCAGGGTTGAAGTTAATAGAGATAGAAGGGAGAAGTGATACAGAAGTTCAGGAAATGATCAAAGACTATGTTGAAAGGGATAACTAAATAAAGGGTATGAGCGATAAAATAATTAAATCTGGAATAACAAAATGGGATATAGAAAATATAGAAAAGGTCCCTGCTTGCATGGGAGTTTTTATCGTAAGAAGTTCTCCAATCGATGACTATATTATTGCTATTGAAAAAACAGAGGATATAAAAAGATCATTGATGACTATATACAATGAACAGATTTATCCCAATGTCAATTTTTTTGACTGGTATCAAACAGAAAATATGATAGATGCAGAAACACTACTAAGAGATCTGCGGAATAAGTATAATCTTGCTCACAATTAGATTAAAATGAAAGAAATGTGTACAAATATGGTGGTGACAAAGTCAGACGACAATTTACTCCTAGCACAACCAGCAACGACTGTGGCTCATCTCGAAAACAACTGGATTTTCAGCCGAAGTAAAGCTTGTTTGTTGTAATCATAATTGTGAAGGAGATTTGGATAGTAAGATCTCTTGCAAAAGGAGCTGATCGATTAAAAGTTAATTAAATTTATGTCCGGAGTATTAATCTTAATTGTCATAGGGATAATATGGGGATTTGTGAAAATCTCCGAAAGTGTTTCGACTGGTTCCAAAGCAATACAGGATAGTAAAAAGTTTAATGAAGAGAGATTAAGTAAGTTTGGTGATAGAAAAATAAATAATACACAAAGCCTTTTTGAGAGGAATAAAGATATTATCGAGAAACACAAAAAGGATATATCGACATCCTCTAGTCGTTATCGCTATTACTACATTGATAACATGACTCGAGATTGTATTAACGAGATTTGTTTGGCAGAGGGTCAGAACAAAATTCGCCCAAACTACACCTATCTTTCTACATGGAAAATGAATGCTCCAAAAGAGTGGAAAGATCTATCTCTACAGATCGAGCAGCTATTTAATGATAGACAGAAGGAAATAAAAGAGATCGAACATAGGCAAACAGAAATAATGCAAAGAGAAGCGGTGCAGAGTCTTTCTAGTAAGTATGCTGACCTGATTAGTCAGTTTGATGAAATCACTTACAGAAAAGTTACTACCATTGATGCATACGGCGAAGAGAATTGGGACGCTCTTAATAAAGAAGCAAACTTGTTGGTTGAGAAAATTGCTAAAAGAGAAGGCAATGATGATGACGATATAAAGCGTTGGAGGAAATCATCTTGGGCTATGCCAGAAGAGTATAAAAAGTTGACTGAGAACCTCACGACAAGGTTTAAGACCTATTACAACACCAGGAAAAGTAAACCTGTTGAAAGTGGGAACGTAACAGGAATGTCAGGAGTCGAGTTTGAGAATCACCTGGCTCAACTCTTGAAATCAAACGGCTTCGATAGTGTTGCAGGAACTCCAGCTACGGGAGATCAAGGGGCTGATTTGATAGCGAAAAGAAATGGTAAGACCATTATCATACAAGCAAAGCGATACGGGGGAACTGTTGGAAATAAAGCAGTACAAGAAGTTATTGCTGCTATTAATTTTTACAATGGAGATGAGGGGTGGGTTATTACAAATTCCAGTTTTACAAAATCTGCTCGTGAACTAGCAAGCAAAAGCGGTATCAAACTTATTGATGGTACTGACATGCAGCAGTTTAGTCATGTGGTGAATAGATAATTATATGAATCCTGTTAAAACTAAAAACGTAAAAGTGGCGAGAAACTCAATGCTTCTTTCTGTCCTTTCATAAAAGCATTTATCGAGAGTAGCAAAAACGTACCAAATGAGCCTGTTATGGCTCATCCGTCACTGGAGCTCTCCGGAGTTTTTTGTAAGAACTTCAGCGATTGGATTTTTTATTTGATTTTGCTACCATAGGAAGCATGAACAACGAAAACACTCATGATGAGGTAATTCCAACTGATGAAGAGGGGAATCCTTTAAAGAGACAAAAAACTGCAACTAGAAGTGACGAAGAGGTAATCTCCTTGGAAGAAGAAGGTAATCCAAAAGAAACGATTAAAAAACTTCGCGAAGAACTTCGAAAGTGCGTGGAAGAGAAACAGGAATATTTAACAGGCTGGCAGAGGGCCAAGGCTGATTTTATCAACGCCAGAAAACGGGACGAGGAATCACAAAAAGAATTTCTTAAGTTCGCTAAGCAGGATATCGTTGTTGAGCTTCTGCCAGTACTACAGAGCTTTGATATGGCAATAGGAAACAAGGAGGCCTGGGAAAAAGCGGATAAAAATTGGCGTACTGGTGTGGAGTACATCTACACACAGATGAAACAAATTCTTGAAGCACAAGGCCTTAAGGAGGTAAATCCACTCGGTCTCGATTTCGATCCACTACGCGACGAAGCTATCGAATACGTACCAGTGGAGAAAGAAGTGGATCACAACAAGATCGTGTCCGTTATTCAAAAAGGATATCTTTTTAACGGTAAGTCAGTTCAACCACCTCGAGTTACAGTAGGGGAGTTTAAGAAAAGTTAAAAGCTGGTAAGTCACAACATTCACATATTCTTAAGAATGTGTGAATGTTGTCCGAGGTTTTCAAAAAAGATCGTTTTTGCTATAGTAGAAAGGAAATGTTACTAACTCAATTTCAGCCAAAATATGTAGAAAAAATCCTCACTAACGAAAAGGGTGAGCAGTTTCGAGTTGTTTTCCTTGTGGCTTTTGTTGACGGCCAGATCAAGGCGAAAATAGTTTCGATGGAGAGGGTTGGCGAAGGATGCACAACTCAGAACTCGAGTTTCGGAGATGAAACCTCAAAAGTACTCCGTCTACCTGAACTTAAAAAGTCTGAGCATCAGGAATTTTCATATACTCCTTTTTTCTCTGATCAAGTCTCTCCTTTCTATCCCCTTTTCTTTTTCAATAGCCAACCAACACGAGCGCCATCATTCTAGCTTGTAGCTTCCAGAGAAGAACTGACATTCCTTTATGGAATCCAGTTTCTTTAGTTTTGCTCATTATTATCAGTAGTATTCGTAGCCATTCGTATTATTAGTAACATTCGTAAATTAGTATCTTTATGTCTAAAATAATCGGAATCGACCTAGGAACAACAAATTCAGCAGTAGCGGTGATGGAGGCGGGTGTACCACGTATTCTTGAGAATGCGGAAGGTGCTCGTACCACTCCGTCAATTATCGCTCAATCAAAAACAGGCGAACGAATGGGAGGTCTTCTTGCACGACGCCAGGCAGTCACCAACCCTAAAAACACCATCTTCCAGATCAAGCGATTCATCGGACACACCTTTGATGAAGCTGCTGTGCAGAAAGATAAGGCTGTGGTGCCGTTTGAGGTGCAAAAATCAGCTAATGGAGGTGTGGAGGTGAAGATGGGCGACAAATGGTATCGTCCAGAGGAAATTTCAGCCATGATCCTCACCAAACTCAAGACCGACGCGGAAGCACGTCTTGGTGAGAAAATCACCGAAGCGGTGATCACCGTACCAGCATATTTCAACGACTCACAACGACAGGCGACAAAAGACGCAGGTAAGATTGCCGGTCTCGATGTAAAGCGTATCATCAACGAGCCAACCGCTGCCGCGCTCGCGTATGGCTTTAACAAAAAGAAAGACGAAAAGATCGTCGTCTTCGACTTCGGAGGCGGTACCTTCGATATCTCTGTACTCGAAGTGGGCGATGATGTTGTTGAGGTTAAGTCAACAGATGGCGACTCACATCTCGGTGGACGGGATATTGATCAGAAAATCATCCGCTATTTGGCAGATGAATTCAAAAAAACATCTGGTATCGATATATCAAAAGATACGCTAGCACTGCAACGCCTCGATGAGGCAGCTGAGAAGGCTAAAATCGAACTTTCAACTGCCGTACAGACGGAAGTAAACATTCCATTCATCACATCGGGCGCAGATGGTCCTCAACACCTCCTCATTACTGTAACAAGAGCAAAGCTCGAGGAGCTCACCCGGGAATTCATTGATCGAGCCATGATGATTACCAAGCGTGCAATGGAGGCGTCACCATTCAAAGTCGGTGACATCCATGAGGTCATTCTTGTTGGCGGTCAAACTCGAATGCCAGCAATGCAGGAAGCAGTGAAGAAATTTTTCAACAAAGAGCCTCATATGGGTGTAAACCCTGATGAGGTAGTAGCCATCGGTGCAGCGATCCAAGGCGGAATTCTTGCAGGTGACGTTAAGGATGTCTTGCTGCTCGATGTGATCCCGCTTTCTCTCGGTATTGAGACCATGGGAGGTGTTGCAACGAAACTTATTGAAAAGAACACCACCATCCCAACCTCAAAAAATCAGGTCTTTTCGACAGCATCGGACAACCAGACTCAGGTGGAAATTAATATCGTGCAGGGAGAACGAGCTATGGCTGCTGACAACAAGTCTCTTGGCCGATTTATTCTCGACGGCATCCCGCCAGCTCCACGAGGTATGCCACAGGTAGAAGTAAACTTCGATGTAGATGCGAACGGAATCCTTAATGTTACTGCTAAGGAGAAAACTACCGGAAAAGTACAGTCTATTAAGATCCAGGCAAGCTCAGGACTTTCAAAAGAAGAGATCGCCCGCATGGAAAAGGAGGCTGCCGCACACAGCGCAGATGACGCTAAGAAGCGTGAGGAAGTAGAAGCGAAGAATGTAGCAGAACAGCTCATCTACACCTCCGAAAAGGCGCTTAAAGACGCTGGAGACAAAGTTCCGGCAGATCTTAAGAAGGGAATTGAAGATAAGATTGCGGCACTGAAAACCGCCAAAGGAGGCACTGACGTTTCAGCCTTGAAGAAGGCAACGGAAGAGCTTTCGAACGAGTTACAGAAAATTGGTCAACACATGAGCAAATCCGCTTCCGATCAAAACTCCAACGAGACAAAGCAAACAACTGACAATAAAGAAAACGTCCGCGACGCGGAATATAAAGAGGAACCGAAGAAAGGTGAAGACAAATAGACAATAATTAGATAGTAAACAAAAAATTAAAAACCGACTGAGTTCCTTACGGACCCGGTCGGTTTTGGTCATGCAACTTTTCGAATCGTAATCTAATCAATAGCTTGGAATCACTTTGCTAATAAATTGTTCCGGCGTTTTTAGATTTAGGCCGAAATGCAAGCGTTTTTGGTTGTAGTACGGAATGTACTCTCTAAGGGCTTTGTTCAATGCGTAGACTGTCTTCTCAACCCTGTCGATCTTCTCTTCTTGTAATGTGCGGTTGAACCGTTCGATGTGTGAGTTGTCGTTTGGTTTTCCAATTCGTGTGTACCGGTGATTCTTTTTCACTTGTTCCACAAACCAATCTCCGAATTCAGGCCCATGATCACTCTGCAGCATCCCGAAAGTGAACGGTGCTTTTGACTGTGCTTCTCGAATGAATTTCAAACTGTTTCTGCCACCCAGCTTCTCATATGCTTTTGCATACACCCATCTGGAGTACACATCAATGAGTACGTAAATGTAGATCCGTTTCTTGTCATCCACCATGAGGTGAATGGTATCAATCTCCACCAAATCACCCGGTTTGAGAGGTTGCGGACGTTCCTGATGCGGATGATATCTCTTGTATGGACTACGTTTCTTCAAGAGACCTGAACGATCGAGAGTTCGTTTGACTGAGGCTAGTGAGACTTCCACACCTTCATTTCTGAGTTCCTGATGCACAACCTCGGCACTTCGTTTGATGAGAAGCCTCCTCTGAAATATCTTCCAGACCAGTTCATTGGAAATCTGTCGTGGATGACGTTTGGGTCGTGACGACTTGGTGGGAATCGGCACGTGTCCATATATCTTTGCTTTGGCGACCCACTTCACGATCACACTCTGACTGAAGCCGAAGTGCCGGGCTACCTTGCGAGTCGACCAACCTCTCCTTACCAGGTCTGCGGCATCCCTACGAATCCGGGGCATATGTTTATGAGTTGTATATGGCATATGAAATCATCCTAAATCACCGGGTGATTCCAAGCTATTGAACCATTACGAACCTATTGACTTTATTTGATAAATACAATATAATTCTGACTAACATTATTATGATAAAAACGGAGAATTTTATGACTATTACTATGAAAAAGGCGTCTGTAGCGCTTTCTTTTGTGCTGTTGTGTGTGGCTGTAATGAGCCCTTCTACGGCCAAAGCAGACTTTTGGGATTACTTCATAAATCCACTCGAGATCGTGGATGATGTCACCGACTGTGACGGCACGCGGCTTCCTCTAACTCCTGGCTGTGAGTCTCAGACTGTCAACAATACCGTCAACAGCAACAATATAAATAGCAACGTCAATAGCCCTGGCGGTACCGTCAACGCACAAGGATCGGTAGTGAACACCGGTACCAACACAGGAGCAATATACACAGGCGCAGTTCACACTCCGCTTATCGGTTCATGTTATGCAAGCCCTTCAGCCATAAATGCAGGTGAGTCAGTGTATTGGACTGCTTTTGGAACGGGAGGTAATGGCGCATACACCTACCATTGGTCAGGTACCGACGGCTTGTCTGGTTCCGGCAACGGTATGTCAAAAGTATATTCATCCGCGGGCACCAAATCTGCGTCGGTTCAACTTGTGTCCGGCCGACAGATCATTACTGTTCAGTGTCCGACTGCGATCGTGTACACGACCCAACAGCAACCTCAACAGCCACAGCAACCACAGCAGCCTCAACAGCCGCAGGTTCCTTCGCTTTCGGTATCATGTACCGCCGATAAATCTCGCGCTTTGACAGGAGAGAATGTGGCGTGGAGCACCTCCGTTTCTGGTGGTACCGGGTCATACTCTTACTCATGGAGTGGCACTGATGGTCTTACGGGCTCCGCTCGGATCGTCTACGCCAACTATAGCTCTACCGGTTCAAAGACCGCGTCGGTTCGGGTAACCTCAGGCGCTCAGTCAGTTACTCAGTCGTGTGGCTCTGTGTACGTTGACCCTCGCTACGACGACTACACTCCACCTTCTAATAATTATGACAATGGATATCGATCTCTCGATCTTACCTGTTACCCAGATGTAACAAGTATCGAAACGGGCGAGCGAGTGACATGGCGAGCTAACGCGACTGGCGGCAGCGGATCGTACCGCTACGAGTGGAGCGGTACCGACAGCCTCTACAACACAGGCAGCGCTATCACCAAAACCTATGTCAACTCGGGATACAAATCAGCAACGGTCACTGTGACATCCGGCGGCAACTCGATCACGAGGTCGTGCACCCGCGGCGTCGATGTTCGTGATCGAGGGTACACATATTACTCCGACCCTTACTATTACAATTACAATACTTCATACCAATATCCAACTTATCAAACATACGCATACAACACTACACTTGGTGGCACCTGCAGTACAAATGTAAACACTGCACGCCCAGGTGGTACGGTAACCTGGACAGTCTACCCAGTGGGAGGTAACGGACGATACACTTACACATGGAACGGCACCGATGGTTTGCGCGGCTATAATAATTTTGTGCAGGCGCAATACTCCATCACCGGCACCAAGTACGCCACTGTGGCCATCAATTCAAACGGCCAAACGTCGGTTATCACTTGTATGAATTCCGTGAATGTCGCCTACGATGTTCCAGCGAAGACATACACAGCTCCGAAGACCACCACGGCATACAGCGCGGGCACAAAAGCCGCGACTCCTGCTACTACCACCAAGCAACCTCTCGATGCTTCATGTTCAGTGAACGCTCCGCAAGCGCGAATAGGGGACAGTATCGTCTGGACCGCAACAGCGACTGGAGGTACTGGAACGTATACCTATTCTTGGAACGGCTCTGATGGACTATACGGTCAAGGACCCATCGTCTTTAAAAGCTACACCACGCCAGGAGTTAAGATGGCCGCGGTCACCATTTCTTCAAATGGAGAAACAGTAACACGCGCCTGCGTCAACACGATGAACATCGAAGAGATGCGAGTCGAACGAGAGCTCCAGCAAGCAAGCGTGATCAGCACTATTCCATGGGGCCTCGTTACCTCGATACTTATCCTCATCCTTATCGGCGTCATTTCCTTCCCTCTACTTTCGAGACCTAAGCCTTAAAAGAGGGAATTAGGAATATAGAATTGAGAATATAGGAACACACCAAAAAACGGCCCGATTGGGCCGTTTTTTGGTTGAGTAAATGTTAAATACAATACTTATTGACATATAGCAACTGATGTGCTATACTTATATCAGAACTTCAGAAACCTATAACAATCAAATTACGGAGACCTTTGTAATGAAAAATGCATATAGCAATCTGTTCATGAGTCACATGCTCGGTGCTGACACCGAAAAAGCATACGCCGCCGCCTTTGGCACCCGAGTGATCGGGTCTATCGGAGACGGAGGACGTGATGTTCCGACGGGTGTCGCGGATGTCCCTTTCGTCCAGGTCAAGAGTTCCGTCAAGGGGCTGCGAAGCTTCCTGGTGGAGTCACTCCGGCGTCATAAATTCATCCCCATCTGCGTGGGTGAGCCCGGAGCAAAGGACGAGATGCTTGCGCATCTCCGGCAGTTCGGTGTTTGGCTGGGCAAGGACGTCCAGAACCGAAGCAGCCTGCAATCCGCAGTGGCACAAGTCCGTGCCGTGTGTGCGGAAAAGATAGATCAGTACGCGATGGCGGCTCGGATACTCGCATGAGATCCGACCACCCAGGCCTTACGAGTGTACAACACTCGTAAGGCCTAAATCTTGCATAAAATACGATAACGTGGTATGGTGAATCCAGATGAAAGATCGTAAATACGCTGACGTTCTCGATACATTGCTTCGTGCAATCGAGAAGCGTGACGGACGGAAGCCTACCGAATTGGCTGACAAGTATAAAGCAGCCACCCAAGAAGGTATGCAGCGAGAAGGCATCGTCCAGATACTTTCAGACGAACCCTTTAGTTTTCGGTGGAGGATGCTATTCCTGTACCCCGAGCTGATCATTCCGTATCTATGTCGCGTTAAACTAAAAAAACGGGATGAAAATCCCACACCTTAAAACCACTAACCGTCGGAAAGAAAGGAAAACTGTGCGTTAAATTAATACTCTTATGCTGGAGAGCAATCCAGCAAAAGGCAGACCAAAAGTCTGCCTTTATCTTTTTCTATATTCTAAATCAGGCTGTTGAGGTTAGACGTCAACAGCAGGTCATATCTCTTTTTTGAATTGCTCGATGAGTTCTCCAATCGAAATCTGTCCGAGGTTGCCCTTATCGCGCGATTCGAGGGTGACTTTTTTCGCTTCAATTTCCTTGTCACCGATGACGAGCCAGTAGGGGGCGCGGTCAACTTTTGCCTGACGTACCTTTTTGCCGAGGCCGATGTCGTCGGTGTCGACTTCAGCACGCAATCCCGCGTCCTGAAGTGTTTTAAATATTCCGAGTGCGTATTCATTGTGGCTGTCACGTACCGGCAACACTTTCACCTGTACCGGCGCGAGCCAGAGCGGGAAGTTTCCGGCGAAATGTTCAATAAGCACCGACATGAATCGTTCAGTTGATCCCATGATCGCCGCGTGGATCATTACGATCCTTTCTTTCTTACCTTCTTCGTTAGTGCAGCCAAGGTCAAATCGTTCGGGCATGTTGATGTCGAGCTGGATGGTGGCAACTTGCCACTCGCGTCCCAGTGAATCTTTTGCCATGAAGTCTATCTTCGGCCCGTAAAAAGCCGCCTCACCAAGTGCCTCTGGGGCATTCACACCCTTTTCCTTTACCAATTCTCGCAATTGATTTTCCGCGTTCTTCCAGACTTCTTCCGTACCAAGGTATTTCTCCATGTGCAGAGGATCGTGGAGTGAGAGTCGGGCGGAGAGCGTGAAGTTGATTTTGCCGTAAAATTCGGAAATGATATCCCATACATTCTTCATCTCTTCCTTTACTTGGGTATGACGGCAAAAAACATGGGCGTCGTCTTGGGTAATGCAACGTACTCGGCAGAGTCCTGCGAGTTCTCCTGACTGTTCATCTCGATACACCATGGTGGTGTTGGCGTATCGCTGTGGCATCTCCCGATAGCTCCACGCTTTTCGGTCGAAGATCTGGGTATGGTGCGGACAATTCATAGGCTTCATGGCGAAGACATGCCCCTCCCTTGTGGTGATTTTAAATAGTTCATCTTTGAACTTGTCCCAATGGCCGCTTCGTTCATACAAATCTTTTTTGGTGATATGGGGAATTTCCACTTTTTCATACCCATATTTTTTTCGCAGGCTCCAGACAAAGTCATCGAGAATGTTTCTAACTAACGTGCCTTTTGGGGTCCATAGCGGTAACCCGCTTCCCACCAGCTCTGAGAACGTGAAAAGATCAAGTTCCTTGCCAAGTTTCTTGTGGTCACGCTTCTTCGCTTCTTCGAGTTGCTTCTCATACGCCTCAAGTACCTCTTTACTTTCAAATGCCAATCCGTAAATGCGGGTAAGCATGGTGTTGTTCGCGTCGCCGCGCCAGTATGCACCGGCGATATGCGAGAGCTTGAATGCATCCGCAGGAATTTCATGTGCAGGGTTTTCCGAATGCCCGCCTTTGCAAAGGTCGACGAAGCCGCCAATGGTGTAGACCGTGAGCACCTTTCCTTCCTTGGCGAATTCCTCCGCGAGCTCGATCTTGTACGGGTTGTCTTTAAAAATTTCTCGCGCTTCTTCGATCGAAACCTCTTTTTTCTCAAATTCTTTCCACGAAGAAAGTTTTTTCCTCATGGCTTTTTCAATGCGTGGTAAATCAGCATCAGAAATTTTTTCAGACATTTCGAAGTCCTGGTAAAAGCCGTTGTCTACTGCCGGCCCAATGGCATTGTGGCTGCCCGGGTAGAGCTCCTTTACGCTGGTGGCCAAAAGGTGGGCAAGCGAATGGCGGATATGTTCGAGATTATTTTTTTCAGACATGGTAATGATGATTAGTGATAATAGAGTCGAAAATTTTTCATAACTACGTTACGAAAAATATTTCGACATGCGATTTTTTTAGCTACAAAAAATCGTGCCGATAGAAAACTGAACGAAGTTCACGTTTTTATTGGCGCTTTTGTGGTGCAAAAATCAAATCGCCCGAGCAAGGACGTAATGACTTACGTTCTTGCTCGGGCGGGGGAGTCGGCTCCTCGCGGTTCCACCGAGCTTTTCCGTCGGTCAGACGGAACACTCATTAGACAGATTAGGGACCGGCCTCCCGTTAGAAGTAGGGCGCGTGCGCCTGTGACTTCTAACGGGATCGCGGTTGGTAGCCGCAACAATCTCTGTGTTGATAGTAATGATACTAGAAAATTTCCGGGAGTCAATTGGCCCATATTCATACTCGGAGACTCTGCGTCGCCTCCGAAGCGAACGTCCGGAATTTACAGCTACTCGCAGAGCACCACAGGAGTACTTCCCATCTCTCATCGCCTTCGCGGAAGAGATGTAGGTCGCTCGTAGGTAAAATTGGGAAATAAAAAAGTCGAGAGGAAACTCTCGACTGTATGAATCGTCGTCATTGTTGTAGCATTTCGTGCAGTACTTGCGCTTGGTTCTTTGGTTGAACGTCAGGCACTGCAGTCCCGCGTACCTGCGCGAAGGCAACGGGAGAGCGTATGAGTAGCGTACCAAACAACCAGTCTGCAAGGGGCAATACCACGTTGAAGTTTTTGTGCATGTACCGATGGTGAAGGACATGATGACCGTTCAGCCGGCGGAATATGCCCAAGCACTCAATCTTCCTTTGTTTTGGCAAATGCATGCAGAAATGGATGTATTCGTAGAGCCCGTAATAGGCTGCGATTATGATCATCGCGGTGATGACGACACTCCGCCCCCCAATGAAGGCGGGGAGGATGAACGGAGACGCGGCGATGGGAATGAGAAAAAGAGCATTCCACCACGCCATCGGAATCGTTTTCTTATCCCCTTGATTTTGGTGAGCCGAGAGGTGATAGGTAGCGTCGGCTTTGAAAAGGCCGTGATGCACGATCGCGTGTGCTTTGAACGGGTAGGTGAACTTTCCGAGTGGTCGATGCATGACATTGCGATGCAGTAGCCATTCGAACGTTGAGGTGTAGGCGATGATGCCGAGGATAAGCAGGGCGTACAGCAAGCCATAGACCACGCCAGTGAGCAGGAGGGTAAACATAATGGTTACAGCGGCGGTTATGTGGTTGTCAAAAAACTAAAACGGTTTTCATTGTACCATCGAATTGATTTTTTGGGCTGTGTACGGACTCCATTTGATTGGTTGACACACTGCGATTTAATATGTAATATAAAAGCAGATAAACATTTACAACCATACCAAAGGAGATGTACATGGGACAAGGACTGTACTTAAGTCAAACACTTAGGCAGGATCATTCACTGCTCTTGGGTCAGCGCATGGCTCTTTGTCAGAAAATGGTGGACACACTCGAAGCAATTCGGAGTAAAGGAGGCTCTTCACCTGGCGAGGTTACCAAGAAAGTCATCAGGCAGCTTCTGGATTCGGTGACCCAGCCCACGCTTCGTGAAGGACTCGAGGGGATACTTTCCGTGGAGTCTCTGCAACAAAAACTTATCAATAACGCGGCCAGTTTCGCGCTCCCCACAAGAGCGCATCTACACCGTTTTTCGATCGAGTATATTCACGAAAGAAGCACGGATAAAGGAGTGTATTCCTATGCCCGCGGGGCGGGAGGAGAAGTGCTTGCCAACCAGCCCAAGACCTCGGCCGCCTTTCTTATCGAGGCTTTTGAGGATCCAGCGAAGTTTGAAGTGCGCCTTGCGGCGCATCAGGAGATGCTCACAGGAATGGCTCGCTCAAGCTCGCGGCATGTCTCGTTCGACGAGCTCCATGAGCTACAAGATGCCAGAATGGTCATCGAGCATGTGAGGCCATCGGTGGACGCGCTGTCGCAGGCTTTTATGTTTCTTTTGTCGAAGAAGGACGAACAAGGCCAGTCGATTCTTAAGAATTTCCTAACGGACGTCGCCGTGTTGGAAAAACTCGACTGCTTCGCCTCGGAGCGTTTGCAGAAGCGTTTCGTACATCGGTTCAAACGAGTGCGGATGCATTCGGATGCGGACACATTTGAGGAAGCGATGTTGAACACTATTGGCGAGTACACGCTCGTTTCCATGGGTATCATTGCTCCCGAGATCTTCGTGCTCTCCCGTGGAGAAATCCCTGTAGAGATGTTCAAGGAGATCGGAAGCGACTTGGCCAAAGAGGGGATCGACCTCAAAAAACTGCTGGGAAGCTACCGGCTGCGGTCTGAAGGAACTTTTTTCTTCAACCGCTACCACACGATCGGTCGCCGACCGTGTGCCATCACCGATGATCTCATCCGAACTTTCATCACTCGAACAGTGCGGGAGGATCGGAAGGCTGTGCTCGAGGCGGTGAAATTCGAAGATGAATTCCTGCCAAAGGTCGCCAAGGTTGTCGAAGGCTCGGATCACGAAGATCTCGAAGAGTCACTCCGAGAGAGCCTGATAGAGCTCTTCAATGACGAAGAATTCCAAATGAAGTTCCTCGCCCTCCTTCGGGGTTGGTATAAATATTTCGATATGTTCTATCGATAAATTCAAGCGCTCTTCATGGGCGCTTTTTTAATGCAAACAAAAAGCAAGATCGGATGATCTTGCGTTACTGGCAAACTATAATGCGGCGGGAGAAACGTGAGAGGGATGAGAGGGGTGCATTTTACCGAACAGAAACGGATAGCGCCCCGGTCTTCTTGGTTTGAATCGCCGAGGCCTTTCCTGATGACTATTATCGAATGCCACCATTTTTTCAACGGTTGCAGAATCTAATTCTGCAAGCCGGCAGTCTGCCTCGAAATCCGCCTGGGAGGTGATGGGTAGTCCCAGGCCCGCGTTTGATTTGAACAATGATCTCAACATATTTTTCTGGTTGTCGTACCGACTCTGCGCTACATGGTACTCCTTGTCTACAATGAGTCAAGCCAGGTACTGTGTATTTCAATACTTCGTATAGAAAATGGAGTGATGCGTGGTGCAATTAAAGTTGTTTGATTTTTTCCGCGATGAGGGAAGGAGTGCCGTTGCGCTCTGAAAATTTACCTTTGAGCGCGATGCAGTTTTCCACAACGAGCATGGATTTGAATTCGATGTAGACGCGGGGGAAGATCACCGCTTCGATCGAGCCGGTGAAATCGGCAAGCTTCAGAAACATCATGTTGTCACCCTTCTTGGTGATGATAGGTTTCGCCTCCTCGATAATGCCCGCGAGCACGATGATCGTTCCTTCTTTTGATTCTTCTTTGGCTTTTTTGATGCTTGAGTCTCTTTTGTCGAGTATCGTTTTATATTTATCGAGCGGATGGCCGGAGATATAGAGTCCAAGGAGTTCTTTTTCCCAGACCAGTTTTTCCGGCATAGTAGCCGGCGGGGCTTCGCGCAGGCGCAGGTTGTCGATGTGAGCCGCGCTCTCCATGCCTCCGAAGAGCGATTCGTGACCTTCACCCCCTTTACCAAACTCTTTGTTGTATGCGAGAAGCTCCTCCATGTTGGCAAGCATAGCTCCTCGCTCACCAAACTCGTCTAAGGCGCCTGCCTTGATGAGCGCCTCCAAGGATTTCTTGTTGAGATTTTTATCTTTGACGCGCTCGAGAAAGTTCGTGAGCGAGGTGAATTTCCCACCGCGCTTGCGCTCCTCAATGATCGCAGTCGAAACTCCTTGGCCGAAGTTCTTGATGGTTGTAAGTCCGAACCGGATTTTGTATTTTTTTCTTTCTCCTGAATCTTGAATCGTGTTTCTTGAATCATCCGCTTTGACGACCGTAAAAGCGGAATAGCTTTCATTGACGTCCGGTGGTAGCACGGGGATGGCCATACGTTTGCACTCGCCGATGATCTCACCGATCTTTTCCACGTCACCGGAGTCCGCGGTTAACACTGCGGACATATAAATAGCGGGGAAGTTGGCTTTCATATATGCGGTCTGATATGCCACCCGCCCGTAGCTTGCGGCGTGGGCCTTGTTGAACCCGTAGGCTGCGAAGGGCTCGATCAATTTCCATAGCTCGTCCGCCTTTTTTTCGCTCATACCGTTCTTGATGAGACCCTCGCGAAGCTTGCCTTTTTGTTCTTCCATTTCTTTCGGAATTTTCTTACCCATGGCTTTGCGAAGCTTGTCGGCCTCGAGCCACGAATAGCCGCCGAGGTGAATAGCGATAAGCATGACATCGTCCTGATAGGTGATGACGCCGTAGGAGGCGGAGAGAATGTCCTTCATTCGCGGATCGAGGAAGGTGACCATCTTCGGATTATGCTTACGTTCGATATATTGCGGAATGGACTCCATGGGGCCGGGGCGGTAGAGAGCAACCATGGCGTTGATATCGTGAATGGAAGAAGGTTTAAGTTCCTTAAGGAATCGCGTCATGCCGGTGCCATTGAGTTGGAAGAGGCCGATGGTCTCTCCCTTGGTAAGCATCTCGAATGTTTTTTTGTCATCAAGGGGAATGTTTTCGATATCAACGTCGACGTTTTCAATTTTCTTGGTTCGTTCGACAGCATCGGCAAGGATGGATAAGTTTTTAATGCCGAGAAAGTCGAATTTTAAAAGCCCCGCGTCTTCGACGGCGTGCATGTCGAATTGAGTAATGACCTTGTTGTCGCCCTTAGTGTCGAACTGCAGCGGTACGAAGTCGGTAAGAGGTCGGGGAGAGATCACCACCCCGGCAGCATGCACACCCATGTGCCGTGCACACCCTTCAATTTTTTTCGCCATGTCGATAATGGCTTTAGCATCTTCTTCTTTTTTATATATTTCCTTGAGCTCGGGAACTTCGTCGAGCGCTCGGTCGATGGTCATAGGGAACCCTTGCGCGCCCATGGGAATTAATTTTGAGATTCTATCCGCCACGCTATAGGGATGACCCATGGCCCGCGCCACGTCACGCACAGAGCCGCGTGCCATCATGGTACCGAAAGTACCGATCTGGGCTACTTTATCCACGCCGTACTTCTGCTTGGCGTAGTCGATCATTTCATCGCGTCGGTTGTCGGCATAGTCCATGTCGATATCGGGTGCGGAAGGACGCTCAGGGTTCAAGAACCGCTCGAAGGGGAGCTTGTATTCAATAGGGTTCACGTTGGTGATTCCTGCCAGATAGGTGACCATGGAGCCAGCGACAGACCCTCGGATGGTGGTGAGAATCTGGTGCTCGTGCGCAAAGTGGAGCAAATCTCCCACTACAAGAAAGTAGGGAGCATACCCTTTGTCTTTGATGACTTTGAGTTCGTATTCAATTCTCTTCTCCACTTCAGGTGTTTTCTCCACGTTCCGCTTGCCGAGACCTTCATACACCAGCCGACGAAGTTCGTCGTCATACGAAAGGCCACTCCCTACTTTATAGTCAGGGAATACCCATTTGCCCAGTTCGAGATTTATGTTGCAGAGCGAAGCTATTTTCAGTGTGTTCTCGAGAGCTTCGGGAGTGTTTTTGAAAAGTTTCCCGGCTTCTTTGTTGCCGATAAAAGAAAAATCACCGGCACTTTCTGCGCGCTCGCTTAAGTCGCCTCCCGACTGTACCAGCATGAGCGTGTCACGCGCTTTTTTATCTTCGGGTTTAAGGTAATACACATCGTGAGCCGCGACGAGGGGAGTGTTGGTCGTCTTGCCGAGCTCGATAATTTCTTGCACTAGTGACTCATGTCCTTCGATATCAGGATGATGGGTGATTTCAAGATAGACGCTGTCGTCACCGTATACTTTTTTGTACCACGCTACGAGCTCCTTCGCTTTTTCGTAATCTTTCATTTTGAGTGCTGCGCTTACTGCTCCGCTAAAGGACGGAGCAATGCATAATAAACCAGCACTGTATTTTTCGATGAGTTCTTTATCAAGCCTCGGTTTATAGTAGAAGCCTTCCAGATGAGAATCGGTGACGAGCTTTATAAGATTTTGATAACCTGCATTATTTTTCGCCAGGAGCACTAATCGGGTACGTCTGTTGTCCACACCAGCCTGTTTATCAGCGCGCGTGCGGCCGGCAACATAGGCATCAATACCGAGGATGGGTTTGATGTTCGCTTTCTTGCAGGACTTGTAAAACTCGATCACCCCGTAAAGATTGCCGTTATCCGTGAGAGCGAGCGCCTCCATACCTTCTTCTTTTGCAGCGTCGATAAGGTCGTCAATTTTAGGTAGGGCATTCAAAAGACTGTAGTGAGAATGCGTATGGAGGTGGACAAATGAAGACATAATTAACATCTATTATATACTCTCTTTTCTCAAAAGGTATATAATAGAGAGGTAATTTAATTAAATCTAAAATATCATGCCAAATGTTGAGTTTGATACAGACAAAGAATTCAAACCTCTCGATTTTTCCGAGATGGACAGACCGTCGGGGCTTATCCAATTTTTAATCCGGAAACGTCTCGCGAGCAATGCTAAGCAGGCGAACATTATTCTTGTTGCTGTTGGCCTCACTGCGGTCATCCTTACCCTTATCGTTTTGTATGGCGGAGGCGCTGCCGATAGTCAAAATGTTTCTCTGCCACAGAATCAGCCAGCTCAACTACTTCGTGAGTAATACGCGTGAACAGTAAATATATTATCGGCATCGACGAGGTAGGAAGAGGCCCTATTGCCGGGCCTGTGGCGGTGGGAGCTCTTGTGTTTGAGGTGGGGGAATATGCGAGATACAAGCGC
>DATDYB010000027.1:0-21700 GCA_036517115.1 Minisyncoccota bacterium
ACCTCAACCGTACAATCATTATGAACAAATTTTTAACTCCCCTTATTCTCATATTGATCGCGGCCGGCATATTCTGGGGATATGTCGACCCTGCGTATCAGGAGATAAAGATACTTAAACGCACGAAAGCCGACTATGATTCCGCGATTGGGAAATCGCAAGAGCTTTTGAAACTTCGTGACGGATTGCTCAATAAATACAACAGTTTTAAGGGGGAAGATTTAAAACGCATGGAACGTCTCTTGCCGTCGAGTATTGATAACGTCCGGCTCATTATTGACATTAACGGCGTTACTTCAAAATACGGAGCAAGCCTCAAGGACGTGAAGGTGAGCAGCGCTGATGAATTAAAGACGACCAATGGCGGCACCGCGATGGTGGGTGGGTCAGGCTACAACTCCATGGTGCTCAATTTCAGTATTGATACCACCTACGAGAATTTCATTTCCATTCTCGCTGATCTTGAGAAAAGCCTCCGTGTGCTCGACGTTGTCTCGATCTCCTTTAAAACAGGAGAAACGGACATGTATAAGTATGAAGTCGGTGTCCGTACCTATTGGTTAAAATAATTATTATGGAATCGCAAAAAAACAGTCTTTTCATACCGGTTCTAGTTATCCTTGCAGTGCTCATTATTGCTGGCTACCTGTATTTTTCGCGCGGCAACACGGGTGCGGTGCTCGAGACACAGGTTAAGACTGCCGATGAGGTGATTGGTAAAGACCTTTTATTATCATTGCTTAAATTAAAGACGATTCACCTCGATGATTCTCTTTTTAAAGATCCGGTATTTCTCTCCCTTCAGGACTGGACTATTGAGCTCGTGCCGCAACCGGTGGGTCGCAACAATCCGTTCTTACCTCTTGGGAAAAACGGGCCCACGGTCGCTACAAGCACGCTGAAAACACCCGTTACCGCGGCTCCAAAGCCAGCTGCTACCACTAAAAAATAACCTTACGCTCAATGGGTATTTTAGATATTCTCGCTCAAAAAAAGCTTATAAAGCCTGATGATGTCGCCGCTCTTAAAAAAGAGAGCGCGGCACCAGGCGCCTCGATGGACCGGATTTTGCTTGAACGAGGTGTGTCGCTTGAAGAGATTTTAGCGGCCAAAGGCGAGTATCTCAATATCCCGGTTCGGAGTCTCGAAAACAAAGTAGTACCAGGCAACATTCTCGAGTACATTCCCGAAGAGTCGGCCATGCATTACCGTTTCGTCCCGATCGGATTCAAGGAAGGGGTGCTTGAGGTGGGTATTGTCGATCCGGACAACATTGAGGCGCGTGACGCTCTTAACTTCATTTCTTCCAAGATCAACGTTCCCTTCAAAGTTTTTTTGATTTCACAGCAGGATTTTGAAAAAGTGATTGAATCGTACAAAGGGCTTTCAGGCGAAGTAACAAAAGCACTTTCCGAACTTGAGACTGAGCTTTCGTCCGAGGAAGTAGAATTTTCAGATGGCACCAAGGCCGAGGAAATCGCCAAGGCTCCTCAAGGGATGAGTACACGTATCATCGAAGACGCTCCCGTTACAAAAATCGTAGCGACCATCCTGCGATACGCGACGGAGGGTAATGCTTCCGACGTGCACATCGAACATGAGCGGGACAAAATCCGCGTGCGGTTCCGTGTCGACGGCGTGCTTAATACTTCACTTTCATTACCGACCAAAGTGCACAGTGCGGTGGTGGCACGCATCAAAATCCTCTGCAACATGAAGCTCGACGAGAAGCGCAAGCCTCAAGACGGGCGCTTCACGGCGCGTATCGAGGGACGCAAAATCGACTTCCGTGTTTCTACATTCCCGGCATATTACGGCGAGAAAGTGGTGATGAGAATCCTCGACCAGGAACGCGGAGTTAAAAAGCTTGACGATATGGGGCTGACTGCGAGCAACTTGAGCCTTATTCGCGAAGCACTTGCTCGACCCTACGGATTGATCCTCCTTACCGGTCCTACTGGTAGCGGTAAGACGACCACACTCTACTCGATGTTAAATGAGCTCGATCGGGAAGCGTACAACGTGCTCTCCCTGGAAGATCCGATTGAATACAACATCGACGGCATGAGTCAGTCGCAGGTTCGTCCGGAAATTGGCTACACGTTTGCGAACGGTCTTCGTACAGCGCTCCGTCAGGACCCTGACATCATCATGGTGGGCGAGATCCGTGATCGGGAGACCGCCCAGCTTGCAGTTCAGGCGGCGTTGACCGGCCACCTTGTATTTTCAACACTTCACACCAATAACGCTGCGGGTGTGATCCCGCGTCTCATCGACATGGGTATTGATCCGTATCTGATCGCGCCTACGCTTATTCTTGCTATGGCGCAACGTCTCGTGAGTGTGCTTTGCCCGAGCTCAGGCAAGGAAATTCCAATAGAGGGTAGTATTAAGATGATGATTGAAAAGCAATTTACGGACGTTCCGGAAGAGTTTAAAAAAGGTCTGCCGATGGGTAAGAGTGTCTGGGGTATTTCCCCAACATCAGACTGTCCCAACGGCACACGCGGACGAACAGCGGTGTTCGAGGTGTTTAAAATGGATAAGGAGCTTGAGGCAACCATTCTTGCCAGGCCGACGGAACTTGAGGTGACTAAAATTCTTCGTAAGAGGGGCATGCTTACGTTGAAAGAAGATGCCATCTTGAAAACAATGAGGCGGGAGATTCCGTTTGAGGAGGTGAACAAGTTATAGGTTATAAGTTTATAAGTTGAAAGTTAAATCGTGTATAATATGTAGCATGTCCGAAGAACCTAAAAAACCGATAGCCTTGCTTGTTGACGATGATCGATTTCTCCTCGACATGTATTCTCTGAAATTCAGCAAAGGGGGGCTTTCGGTGGTGGCTGCGTGCGGTTCCAAAGAAGCCCTCCAACATCTTCGTGATGGTCTCGTGCCGGACGTGATGGTGCTCGACATCATTATGCCGACGATGGACGGACTGGAACTCCTAGGGGTTATTAGGAAGGAAAACCTTGCTTCAAAAGCGACGGTGATCATGCTTACCAACCAAAGCCAGTCCTCGGAGATCGAAAAGGCGAAGCAACTCGGCGTTGATGGTTACATTGTGAAGGCCACCACCATTCCTTCAGAGGTGCTCTCTGAGGTAAAAAATATTATGAGCAACAAAAGATAAACATACCAATATGCGAATGAATGCTAATCTACAAATGGCTACGAATAATACTCCGATTGATCACATTTGTAGCTATTCGTCCCCCAAGGGGATTGCGATTCGTTCCCAATCGCTTCGCTCTTGGACGAATCGGGAATATCTTTGCACCATTAGTAGATTGGTATATTTAATTTTATGACTGACTTTAAAAAAGAACTCGCCGAGCTTGTGGACATTGTGGTTAAGGAAGGGGCATCCGACCTTCACATATCGGAAGGTCACCCTCCCACCATTCGTGTTTCAGGCTTTCTTATCCCTCTCATTAAACATCCGCCCCTCTCAAAAGAGGATACGTTGGGGTTGGTGACTGAACTTTTGACTGCTGAAAACAGAGAGCGTTTCCTCTCGTCTAAAGAAATTGATTTTTCATACAGTTCCGACGGTATCGCCCGTTTCCGCGGCAACGGCTATTTCCAGCAAGGTGCTATTAGTGTGGCGCTACGCCTTATTCCTAAGAAAATCAAGACGATCGAAGAGCTTGGTTTGCCGGCCACTCTCGAGTTATTTACTCGCAAACAGCAAGGTTTCTTTCTTTGTGTGGGGCCGGTAGGGCAAGGAAAAACTACTACACTCGCTGCACTCCTTGAGCTTATTAATGCCAATCGTGCTGAACACATCCTCACTATTGAGGATCCCATTGAATATATTCACGAGCCCAAAAAGTCCATTATCGATCAGCGCGAAGTACGTGTTGATACGGCTGATTTCCAGACGGCACTTATCAGTATGTTTAGGCAGGACATTGACGTGGTGCTTATCGGTGAAATGAGAGGACCAGAGACCATGTCTACTGCGGTGACTGCTGCCGAAACCGGCCACATGGTATTTTCCACGCTCCACACCAACAATGCTGCTCAAACCATCGACCGTATCATCGACTCGTTCCCTCCGGGTCAACAGGAGCAGATCAGAATGCAGCTCGCGGGTAGCCTTTCAGGCATCTTCTCTCAACGCCTCATTCCAAGGGTTTCGGGAGGTCTCATTCCTGCCTATGAACTTTTGATTGCCAACAATGCAGTGGCAAATCTCATCCGGGAAAAGCGGGTACATGAGGTGAATACAGTTGTTGAGACAAGCTCAGGGGAGGGGATGATTGACATGAACCGTTGCCTTGCAGACTTGGTACGCCGTGGAGAGATCACTGTTGAGAACGCGTATCTCAATACAATTAATCCGAAGACGCTGGAGAGGATGTTGTAGACTAAAAAATATGTTATTTAATTATAAAGCAATAGACGCAGCCGGAGCTCAACAGTCGGGAGCTATCGAAGCTATTAATGTCGATGTGGCCATTTCTTCGCTTCAGCGGCGCGGATTTATCATTTCTTCCATCAAAGGGGCGGGGGAGAAGTCTTTGTTTGATCGCAAATTTTCGTTTTTTGATCGAGTTAAAACAAAGGATGTGGTCATCCTGTCGCGTCAGATGGCAACCCTGTTCGAAGCCCAGGTATCGGCGCTTCGCGTCTTCCGATTGCTGGCCGGAGAAACTGAAAACAAAATTCTCCGCTTCAAACTTGCTGAAATTTCAGACGATTTACAGGGAGGCAGCTCGATTTCTACAGCTCTAGCCAAGCATCCGACGGTTTTTTCCGACTTCTATGTGAGTATGGTCAAGGCGGGAGAGGAGTCCGGCAAGCTTGATGAGACATTCCTCTATATGGCTGATTACCTCGATCGTACGTATGAGATCACCTCCAAGACACGAAACGCTCTTATCTACCCAGCTTTCGTGATCTTCACGTTCATCGTGGTAATGATTCTCATGCTCACTATCGTGATTCCGAAAATTAGCGGCATTCTCAAGGAGTCAGGGCAAGGAATTCCAATATACACCCAAGTGATTCTTGCTATCAGTAATTTCTTTGTCGATTATGGTCTCATTCTCCTGGCGGTAGTGATCGTGGGAGGATACTTTCTCTGGAGATTCGTCCGCACAGCGTCGGGCAAGCTTTCGCTTGATCACTTTAAGCTCTCCATACCCTTAGTGCAAAATCTCTACCGAAAATTGTATTTATCCCGCATCGCCGACAACATGCATACCATGCTTCTCTCCGGTATTCCCATGATCCGGGCACTCGAGCTCACCGCGGCGGTGATTAACAACGAGGTCTATAAGGGAATTCTCGCTAATGCGGTGGAGCAAGTGAAGGGCGGAAGTTCTGTGTCTGACTCTTTGAGTCATAACGAAGAAATTCCGGGTATCATGATTCAAATGGTGAAGATCGGGGAGGAAACCGGTGAGCTCGCTAATATTTTGAAGACACTGTCGAGATTCTACGTTCGAGAGGTGAACAATGCCATCGATACCATGGTGGATTTGATCGAGCCGTTGATGATCGTCATGCTTGGGTTGGGAGTAGGCTTCTTGCTAGCAGCCGTCCTCATACCTATTTACTCGATCTCTGCCGCAATCTAAGGGAAAAGCGAAGCATTCTCCTAAAAAGTGGCTACGTAGGCTGGCGAGCCGGAGTCCTAGGAAATTTTTCACCAGAAAAATTATCCGGCCACTTTTTAGGAGAATGCTGAGCGATATTTTATCCACATCAGTGGCTATTGTCAGCTTGAATACTGGGGTATAATTCTCTGTATAAGTTTAATCATAGCCTGCTCGGGGGTCGACCTCCACAAAGTTTTCTATACTTGGCGAGAGAGCAGGTCCAGACTTATAAGCGACGTAGGACGAGAGAAATGGGAAAATTCTTATTTTCTCATTTCCGAGTCGAGGAGTTTATATGAATTGTAATCATATAAGCGACGAGCTTATATAGGCAGTTGCCTATATCAATAACCAATTAATTAATTTTTTAAAACACATATGAAAAAAGGTTTTACATTGATCGAGCTCTTGGTGGTCATCGCCATCATCGGTATCCTTTCATCAGTAGTATTGGCTTCACTTAACAGCGCTCGAGGCAAGGCAAAGGAGGCTGCGTTTAGATCAGAACTTAAGGCACTTGTTGCCGGACTTACTAACGTTTGTGACAGCGCCAACATTGTTGCGGCAGATGCTGCGGCAACAACAAACCGAGCTGCAGGCGTTATCAACAGTCAGAGCTGTGGATCAGCGGGCAACACAACCTTCAGCGTTACCTTCGCTCCAGCTAACGGCGCGGCATGCACCTCAGGCACCGTTACAGAAACAGCAGCTACTTTCGTAGGTTGCTAGTACCACCACTCCCTTTTTTACAGCTAACAACCGGGGTTATCCCCGGTTTTTGCTTGTTGCCTGTGTACAGCGTGGGGTATAATAATCCAATAACAATAATTATTTAACCCTAACAGAATTTGGTATGAAAAATAATAACAAAGGCTTTACATTGATTGAACTCCTTGTGGTGATCGCGATCATCGGCCTTCTTTCGTCGATAGTGTTGGCATCATTGGGTAGTGCACGTGGCCGGGCAGGAAGGGTTGCGGCGATGACCGCGGGACGTGATGTGCTCGTTGAATTACAAGCGTGCAATATTGATGGTGGTTCTGCCAATTCGCCTGTAGCCGGAACTCTGGTATGTGCCGCCACTCCTGTGCATACAGTGAGTTGGCCTGCGCCCCAGGCTGGTTGGACGTATGGTGCCACATCTGGATCGGTATCAGCGGGGACTTATCAGTTCACGTTTAATGTTCCAAGCGGATCATCGTTGTCTGGGGTCACGTGTAATATGACAAAGAATAATTGCGAATAATTTCAAACGAGTTGGGCAAAAACCGAGTATGCTCGGTTTTTTGTTTTCTGGCAGATGAGGTATAATTGTTTTACCTATGAAAAAAGGATTCACCTTAATTGAGCTCTTGGTAGTCATCGCCATCATTGGCATTTTGTCAGCCGTTGTGCTCGCATCACTTAATGGCGCGCGGCTGCGCTCCAAGGATGCTAAACGCTTGTCCGACATTTCCCAGCTGCAGCTTGCGCTTGAGCTGTATTACGATGCGTGTAAACAATTCCCTACTTCTTTAGTGACTACGCAGGCAAACGGTTGTACGGGTGTTAATTTGGGAACATTTATTGATCCAATACCAAAAGATCCCGACACATCAAGTTATGCATACGCGATCAATCATGCCTCAACTCCCACGAATTATCACCTTGGTGGCTCGCTTGAGATGACAACCGTAATAGATAGAGATAAGAACTACAACTCCACTGGGTGGCCCTCAGGCGCGTTTAATGGTAACGTAACTGCTCGCTGTGGTTCTTCCGGCCCAGTTGCCGCTGTTCTTTGTTACGACGTAACGGGGCAGTAGAAAAAGTTAAAAGTAAAAACGAAAAAGTAAAAGATAGGTGCTATAATCATCCAAATGATTTTTTTAGGAATTTTATTTTTTGTGCTTGGTGCCGTCATTGGTAGCTTTCTTAATGTTGTGGTGCTTCGGTATAACACCGGTATGACGGTGGTTGGCGGTAGGTCGGAATGTTTTTCCTGTAGCAAAACGCTCCGATGGTATGAGCTCGTGCCGGTCGTTAGTTTCTGTATGCTCCGAGGAAAATGTTCGTCTTGCAAGAGCGGCATTTCTTGGCAGTACCCTCTAGTGGAGCTTTTTACCGCTTCTCTCTTTCTTTTTTATTTTCTAAACTATTCTTTTGAATTTTCTATCCCCTATATTCTAAATTCTATATTCCATCTTCTTATCCTCTCCATTCTCATCGCCATCTCCGTCTACGACCTTCGTCACAAGATTATTCCGGATGGTTTAGTCTATGCTTTTATTACTCTGAGCTTCATCGGTCTTTTTCTGGATCTTCCCACTACCGCATTTCATGCGCCGAGTATCTCCGAGCTCATTGCCGGCCCTATTCTTTTTGCTTTCTTTTTCATACTCTGGTTTGTGTCAAAGGGTACGTGGATGGGGTTCGGGGATGTGAAGCTGGTGCTCGGTTTTGGTTGGTTCTTGGGTCTCGCAGAGGGTATAAGTGCGGTTGTGCTCGCCTTTTGGATCGGCGCGGCTGTCTCGCTTGTTATTATGGCTTTCGAAAAATTCACTCATAAAGGCACTCTTTCACTCAAGAGCCAGATCCCGTTCGCACCGTTTCTCATTCTCGGGCTCTTTATCGAATTCTTCGCCCATTTCGACATCTTCGGTCTGAAGCTTCTCTTGGGGATGTAACATTGTCCCCATATTGAGAATATCGCGTTGTCACTCGGTGGTATAATAAAATTTGCATATGTTTCAAAAAAGGAGGCTGTTATCGAAGGCTTCGGCGGGGTTCACTTTGGTTGAGCTTCTGGTTTCGCTTGGCATTTTTGCGGTGGTAACTGCGTTGGTGCTCATGAAGCATCAAAGTTTCAGTGGAGGCATTCTTTTGACCAACTTGGCCTATGAGACTGCGCTCACCGTCCGAAGGGCGCAATCCTTTGGTATCAACGTGAAAGGACAAGGTCCAGTATTTGATATCTGGTATGGGGTGCATTTCGACAGAAGCAAGCCTACTGAGTTCTTGTTGTTCGCTGACTCGAATAAAAATACGACCTACGAGGGGACAGGAGCATGTGACGGGATAGATACAGCCGACGAATGTTTTGAAAAGGTTTTGATAAAGCGGAATATGAGTTTTAATCAGCTTTGCATCGCAGGTCCTTCGGCGGAAGACTGTAATCGAAATATTATTAATATCATCTTTAAACGTCCTGATCCCGAAGCTCGTATTTATGATAACGATGTACCGGGTACCGCATATGGCAGTGTAAAAATAGTGTTAGTGGCGTCAGATGGTCGATCTAAAAACGTAGTGGTGCGAAAGACCGGACAAATTTCTGTCGAATGATATGAAACGAGGCATTATTAAAAAAGGAGGTTTTTCTCTTATTGAAATCATGGTATCGCTCGCCATTTTCAGTATTGTGGTGCTCGTAGCCACCGGGGCACTTTTAAGTATTTTAAACGCAAATAAAAAAACACAAGCATTGAAGGCAGTAGTGAACAATTTTAACTTTGCGTTAGAAAACATGGCTAGAAACATTCGGGTGGGAACAAAATACTATTGCGGGCCAGAAAGTGGTATTCCTCCACAGGGAAATTTCGCTGCTCGAGATTGTTCGGGCGGGCAGTATATTGCCTTTTGGGATGGGGAACATAAAGTTTTCACTGCGTATAGATTTAATAATAGTCCGAATAATACTTCGATTGAAAAAGATGAAAATATATACGATGTGGAGGGGTTTACTCCTCTAACAGCTCCAGAGGTGGAGATTTCTGATCTTAGACTCTATGTAACGGGGAATGTGACGGGGGATAATATGCAGCCAAAAGTTCGGCTGATTGTTAAAGGCAAAATGAAAGACAACGCCAAACTCAAGCTTGATACGACATTTAATATTCAAACAACTCTAACGCAACGAGTCCTTGATTTTTAATATGAGCAGTCAATCTCACAACAAAAAAGGTTTTACCCTCATTGAGACGCTGGTAGCGATTGCTATTATTATGTTATCGGTTGCGGGTCCACTCGTCATCGCTCAAAAAGGTATTGCTTCAGCCGTCTACGCACGGGATCAGGTGATTGCCTCGTATTTAGCACAAGATGTGGTCGAATACGTTCGCAGCATTCGAGACAATAATCTACTTGGCAGCCAGCCATGGCTCACTAATTTGGGTGAATGTCGTGACAAATATTGTTATATCGATACCATTAATGGCGCCAAGACTACTGTCGAGTATGACTCCGACAACACGACATTCCCCTCACTCAACTACGATGGTAATAACTACACGTATATGCCAGGAGGACAGAGTACCTCATTTAGGAGAAGTGTGAATATTGTGAATATCAACACCACCGAAGCGGTGATAACGGTTAAGATGAATTGGAAAACAGGAGCATTCCCCCAGCGATTTATTATCAAAGAACATATTTTTGACGTCTTAGCGCCATAATGAAAAACTATTATCAACAACACAATAGGGGATATACTCTTCTTTTTTCCGTTTTGGTCTCAAGCATCCTCCTGGCCGTCGGACTTGCGATTTTAAACATTAGTACGAAAGAAGTGGCGCTTTCCTCTGCCGCTCGTGAATCAGAAGTAGCTTTTTACGCAGCAGATGCGGGGTTGGAATGCATGTTTCGGTGGGATCTCGCAGGCAAATTCGTGATTCCGGAGCCACCTTCTATAGTACAACCTCCCACTGCGGCAATTTTTTGTAATGATAAAAATGAAAACGTAGTCCTTGGGCGTACGACAGTCGGCTCACAGACTCATTGGACGGGACGCCTTAACGCCAACTTTGATGATACTGAGAGTAACCCCTGCTTTAAGGTTAGCATTGAAAAGCATTATGAGGGAGCCAATGTCAAAACCCACATCGAGTCACGCGGGTATAACACCTGCGATACCGGCAATTTACGAAGGTTAGAGCGTGCCATTAAGCTTGATTATTAAAGCGCTCGTCCCTAATTTCTAGAATACTCACTATTTAGGTGGAGAATTTTGAGGGACTCGCTTTGGTGGCGGGAGTCTACCAGTCTCTTTTTTACAGCAAGGTTCGCTTGGTTGTCATTTTACGCTTTTCGCTTTAAGCTTTACATTACGATTACCATGAACAAGAAAATTCCGAACGATATACGAGAAAGAGTCCTGAAACTTCGAGCAACGATCGAACATCATCGGTACAATTATCACGTTCTTGATAAAGAAGAAATTTCGGCCGAGGCGCTTGATTCGCTGAAAAATGAACTGTCAAAGATTGAGGAGGAGTATCCTGAGCTCGTCACTCCGGATTCGCCGACCCAACGGGTGGCAGGAGCTCCGCTTAAGGATTTCAAAAAAGTTCCGCATAAGGTTGCTCAGTGGTCTTTCAATGACGCCTTTACCGAGGAAGACATTCGGAATTTTGATGCGCGGGTAAAAAGAATGCTCAAGGGTGCCCTCGGTAAAGATCTTACACCTTCCTACACTGTTGAACTTAAAATCGACGGGCTCAAGGTGGTGCTTGAGTACGAAAACGGATTGTTAAAGACGGCGGCGACAAGAGGGGATGGGGTTGTGGGGGAGGATGTTACCGAAAACGTGCGCACCATCGAGTCCGTGCCGTTGCGCCTCAAGGAGGCGGTAAACGTGATCGTAGAGGGCGAGATATGGATGAGCAAGAAGGAATTTGCCCGCATCAACAAAGAAAGACAAAAAAAGGAGGAACCGCTTTTTGCCAACCCGCGCAATGTGGCTGCCGGCACCATCCGCCAACTTGATCCCAGGATAGTAGCAGAGAGGAACCTTAGAACTTTCATGTACGATCTTTCGTATTCGAGCAAGCCTCTTCCCGACACACAGGAAAAGGAGCTTGCGTATCTGCGAGAGCTTGGCTTTAAGGTCAATCCCCATTTTATTCAAGCGAACACGATCGACGAGGTGATTGAATATTGGAAGAAATGGCAAAAAAAAGCGCCGAAAGAAGATTATCTAATTGACGGTGTGGTGGTGAAGGTCAATGAGCGTAAGTATCAGGAGGCTTTGGGCTACACCGGCAAGGCGCCGCGCTTCGGCATCGCCTTCAAGTTCCCCGCCGAGCAGGTCACTACGGTGGTGGAAGACATTACGCTGCAGATCGGACGTACTGGGGTGCTTACGCCCGTGGCACATTTGAAGCCGGTGTTGGTTGCCGGCTCCACCGTTTCTCGAGCGACGCTGCATAACGAGGATGAGATCAAGCGCCTCGACGTGCGCATTGGTGATACCGTGATCTTGCAAAAAGCTGGGGATGTTATCCCCGATATTGTGAAGGTGCTAACCGAAATGCGGACTGGCAAAGAAAAGCGATATGAATGGCCGACACATGTCGAAGCCTGTGGCGAAGATGGAAGTATCGAGCGGATTCCTGGGCAGGCGACATGGCGGTGCGTGAATAAAAATTCGTTTGATCAACAGAAGCGAAAACTTTATCATTTCGTCTCAAAAAAAGCTTTTAATATCGATGGTTTGGGACCGCGGATCATTGACACCCTTCTTGAAAATAATCTGATCTCGGCGGCGTCGGATATTTTCGAACTTAAAAAGGGTGATTTTTTAGACATGGAGCGCTTCGCGGAAAAGTCAGTGACCAACCTCTTTGAGTCTGTCGAGAAAGCTCGGAAGGTCACCTTGCCCCGCTTTATCATCGCTCTCTCTATCCCGCATGTGGGCGAGGAGACGGCGCATGATCTGGCCGAACATTTTACAACCCTCGACGCTCTTGCAAACGCTCGATTTGAAGACATGGAAAAAATCGAAGGGGTCGGGCCTATCGTCGGACAGGCGGTCGTAGAGTGGTTCAAAGAGAAACAGAACAAGGAGTTGGTCAGGAAATTATTGAAGAATGTAACTGTGGAGGATGAAAGACTTCGGAAGGTCTTCAAAAAAGAGTTTGAAGGAAAAACATTTGTACTTACCGGTACGATGAGTGCTCTATCACGCGATGAAGCCAAGCAAAAGATCCGGGAATTTGGCGGCGATGTTTCAGGCTCCGTCTCCAAGGAAACTGATTACGTGGTGGCGGGCGAGAATGCAGGTTCTAAACTCGATAAGGCGGAGGAGCTAGGCACCCGTGTCCTCTCTGAAGAAGAGTTTCTAAAGCTATTGAGATAAGTGGTGTTTGTGGAAATAAAAAACCGGAATTTTATCCGGTTGTCATGAGACTATTCGTCCATCCACGTGGGTAGTTCTTCCCCGTCTTTTCCAGTGAAGCCAATTCTTTGAAAAAACCCGCCGTTGCGCAGAATATGCGATGGTCCACCGCTGCCCTTGTACATGCTGATGCGATATACCAGTACACCTCTCGCCTTAAGTTGCCTGGCCACTTCCTTCATGAGCTGTGTCGCGTCTTTGCTCCGATCCGTTCCACTTCCAGTGATGTTTTTGAAGTTATTGAGATAGAGGTCTATTTTCCCGTCAACATCAATGGTCCATTCGTTGCAATCTTGCTTGGGTGATAAATGCAAAACGAGGAAGGGTTGTTTGAAGGGTGAAGGGTTATCTGACTCCATCGGCAGTTCATTTTTGATGTTCATAAAGTTCCTTTCTGGTGTTAAAATACACTTAATTATCTATTTGTCAAGTATTTCTGAGATTAAGATTTGGTGCTATCATGGCTTCATTATGACAACTATTGATCTTGAGACAGTAGAAAAACTTGCCACCTTAAGCCGCATCGCGCTCTCGCCTGAAGAGAAAGCGTCGCTTCGGAAAGATATGGAGGCGATCCTTGGCTACGTGGGGGAAATTCAAAAGGCGGGTGTGAAAGAGGAGAGCCCTAAGGCTGGTATAGTTCGAAATGTACTACGAGAAGACGTTAACCCACACGAAAGTGGAGCATACACCGAAGATCTTCTTAGAGCAGCGCCGAAGCGGGAAGATGGGTACGTGAAGGTAAAGAAAATTTTGTAGAAGCGTATAAACGCTCATGGCTATCGATCTCAAGAATTTAACTATAAAGAAAGCTCACGATCACCTCATTAAAGGTGATTTTACTGCTGTTGAGCTTGCTGGCGCATATTTAAAAAATATTGAGGAGAAAAATAAAGATTTAAACGCATATCTTGAGGTGTTTGATGACGTCGCGGAGCAAGCAAAAGCCGCAGACTTGTTGTTTAAGGAAAAGAAGGCTGGCTTGCTCACTGGTATTCCGCTCGCTATCAAAGATAATATTCTTATCAAAGGAAGAAAGGTGAGTGCAGCATCTAAAATTCTTGAGGGTTATGTTGCCTCCTATGACGCCACCACCATTGAGAAGTTGAAAAAAGAGGGAGTGGTGTTTCTGGGCAGAACCAACATGGATGAATTTGCCATGGGTGGCTCAACTGAAAACTCTGCGTTTGGTGTTACCAAAAATCCGCACGACTCTTCAAGAGTGGCTGGCGGTTCTTCGGGAGGTTCGGCTGCAGCAGTTGCTATGGATGGTGCTCTTGCGGCGCTTGGCTCGGACACCGGCGGCTCAGTACGAGAGCCCGCAAGCTTTTGCGGTGTTGTCGGTTTTAAACCAACCTATGGGGCGATATCACGTTCAGGTCTCATGGCGATGGGCTCATCGCTGGACCAGATAGGCCCCATCACTAAAACAGTATCAGATGCGGAAATCATCTTTAAGGCCATTGCAGGGAAAGACCCTAAGGACAGCACCTCGCTTGATACTACGATATATCGTAGTGAGAATGGCCAGGAGAAAAAAAGGATTATCGGTGTACCGAGGGCTTTTACAGAAAGTGAAGGGATTGATAAGCGGGTACTAGCTAATTTCCAAGCATCGATTGAACGATTAAAAAAACTTGGCTATGAGATCAAGGATATTGAGTTACCGAATATCGGGTACTCACTTGCGTGTTACTACATCATCATGCCTGCGGAGGCCTCAACTAACCTTTCTCGTTTTGATGGGGTGAAGTTTGGTCTACACAAAGACGGAAAAAATTTACTCGAAGATTACTTACTCACTCGTGGCGAGGGATTTGGAAAAGAAGTCAGGCGACGTATTCTTTTGGGTGCCTATGTGTTGTCCTCCGGATATTACGACGCGTATTACAACAAGGCGAACGGTGTTCGTGAGCTCATACGTGGTGATTTTACAAAAGCATTTGAAACAGTCGATGCGATACTTACTCCGACTGCACCCACTCCCGCGTTTAAAATTGGTGAAAAAACAAACGATCCTGTAGCGATGTATTTAGCGGACATCTTCACGGTAACAGCCAACATTGTCGGTGTGCCTGCGCTTGCGGTGCCTTCGGGTACGAGCATGGTAGAAGGGAAGTCACTACCGCTCGGCATCCAATTCATGGCATCTCACGGACGGGAAGATATTCTATTTGAACTGGGGAAAGCCTTTTGTGGGGAGGAGGTATAGGTCGCGAAACCGCTGCAAAAAAAGAGACCGGATAGTTTTTCTGGTGAAAAACTTCCTTGGACTCCGGCTCGGCCAGCCTGCGTAGTCTCTTTTTTTGCAGCGGTTTCGCTCTTACGCAAACAGAACATCTTCAGTAATCCACCTCGTAGTACGTTGTCTCTGGGGTATAATAGGATCCATATGGAAAGTCTTCCTCAGATCGATATTGAGTATATTTTTTTTAAAGTATACGAGTTTTTCGCTGAATATACATTCGCGTTTTGGCCAGAGTATCTTACTCGTTTTGTAACCAAATTCTACGGTCTTTCAACCGTACTTACTCTCTTCTTTATCGGTGGCATTGTGTATACCATGGTGCGCGTCAGCCAAGTCGAGAAGCTCGAGGAGCAAAAATTTGACGCAAAAGTCGTGCCTGCGTACGACGCCGATACAAGCGTTGATCCGGCAATGGCACGTAAATGGGAGACGATTTTGCAGCATGTTGATTCCGTAAATCCGAATGACTGGAAGCTCGCTATTATCGAGGCAGATATCATGCTGGGCGACATGCTTACCCGCATGGGATATAAAGGCGAGTCAATCGGTGAGAAGCTTAAAGGAATAGAGAGGAGTGATTTTACGACCATCGAAAGCGCATGGGAAGCGCACAAGGTGAGGAATGCCATCGCTCACCAAGGGTCGGACTTCATGATGAACGAACGAGAGGCAAAGCGTATCATCAATCTTTACCGCACAGTGTTTGAGGAATTTTATTATATTTAAGAAAAACACTTCTTTGAGGGAAGTGTTTTTCTTGTATTGTTGCGGGGCTGGGAATTGCACCCAGGGCTACAGGTTATGAGCCTGTCGAGATACTGCTTCTCCACCCCGCTATGGATTTACTATACTCCAGTTTTTTTAATTTGTCTAACTATGAATATTATATTATAGTAGGAAAGCTTGCCGATGTAGTTCAATGGTAGAACGGAGGACTCATAAGCCTTAAATAATGGTTCAATTCCATTCATCGGCACCATCTATGCAGAGGGTGTAAAATCTGATACATTCTCTTGTGTAGTATGCGGGTGTAGCTCAGCTGGTTAGAGCGCTGTCCTGTCACGACAGAGGCCGTGGGTTCAAGTCCCATCACTCGCGCAAAAAATCCCCCTTGTGGGGGATTTTGCGTGAGTGTAAAAAGCGAAGCTTTTTGAGGGACTTGAAGAGGTTGAGTATATCGCACGGAGCAGAGCGAGTACGATACGAAACCTGTACCGATCCTGTAAGGATCAAGATACCCATCACTCGCGCCACACCGTCGAGGGAAAGTCCCATCTATTGACTTATACTACAAAAGGTGATATAATAGTAATTAGAAATTAAGCCTACTTCTTTAATTAAAGAAGCCAAAGTTGCCATTACTGGGTACGGCGGCAACCGAGCTTACATCCTCCCACATCTCTAAAAGATGCAAGAAAGGATGAGTATTCTGAATTTATCGGCAATCACGTCGGTAAATCAAAAAAGGAATACTATGCAATTCATAAAATGGTTCGTTAACAAGATACAACAGTTAGTACAGTCCCGTAAAAATCAAAAGTGGAACGACAAGATTGAAAAAGAGTACGCAGCTCTTATCGGAGACCCAAATCTCACTGAAGAACAGTATCGTCAGTGGTGCTTAGATCTTACAGATGAGGACTTGCGTCAGGAAGCTCTCGAGAACGAACGCATTTATCTCGAGCAGTGCAAAGAGGAAGACGACCGTCAGGCAAAGAGGATTGAAGAAATTCAACAAATCGAACGCCTGTCCGAACAAGCTGAACGTCAGCATCCCGTCTGTCCCGGATGTCATAAAATCTGGTGCGAATGCATCATCGGTCACGACGAATCCGAACTGTAGTAGTCCGATCACAAGACCCGCTTAGCACCGAAAGTTGCAGCGGGTTTTCTTATTCTGTAAAAGAAAATTTGAAAACCTCAATCACAGACATTGAACGGCGGAATAGTCCATGCTAGTGTACTTCTAGATATAATTCAGCGAAAGGAATATTTTGAATATTGATGACTTAACGTTAAAGGCCTATCTTCAACAAAAAGGTATTGGCGAGATCGAGGAAACATCCCCAGATATATTGAGGGCGTACGGGCATACACCCGAAAGTGCACAGCGTACAGAGCAGCTTTATGTAACCCTAAATGCTAAGTACCCTGACTCAAAGTTTCTTGCTTTAATTGTTGAATGGTTGTCAGATTTGGAATTCGAACGTGTTGAAATTAAAATGTTGCTTCCGTACAGGCCAGCTATCGGGGAAAAATTGACTGGATTAGAAAACCGATCTGAAGCACGTCATGTTTGGAAAATCGAGGCACAGGATTCACTGCGGGGAAATTCAACGATAGTAATTGAAGTGTTTCCCCGATATGTAATGTTCAACTGGTTCGAATAGGCAACACGCTTGGTCCAAAAAACAACCCACTTTCGGTGGGCTTTTTATATTTTTAAACTCATTGTTATACTGTTGTGATGAAGAAATCTATCATCATCGCGGAAGTCAAAACGACATCGCCGTTTTTGGTTGAAGGGAGAAATTTTTAATTATCTTTTTCTTGGTATTTTTTCTTAAAGCAAGGGTTGAGTCCTCGGGATATATGCATCAGAATCGTCAAACCCATCTATTTTTTTAAAGAAAGATGGTTTTGCATTTCTGGGTACGTCACACTTCTGCCTTAGTTCCATTGAACCGAATCCTTTAAAATATACCAATTCTACTTTCTTTCCCAAACTCTGAATCATCTGAGTTCCACTAACAAAGTCAGCGTCGTTTGAAACTAATATGGCCGTATCGTATTTATTTTGTGCTGCCATACCTACCATGTCTGCCGTAAGTTTAGTATCTAAATTTTTCTCTTGTAAATTTCCCCTGCTCCCGTTTACTGTAGCGTAATGGATCGTTACTTCTTTCATTTTTCCTATGATGCCGTAATATTTCATCGCAAGCTTATAACGATTTTGGTCAACAGTATTGCCTGTCATTAAATACGAAGGGGGAGGAGCGCAATAGAACCCTACGTATACTACAACTCTCGCCCCACTTAGTTTTCTAGATAGATGTACAGGGCAATATTTCGATTGCCACCAGTAAGCTCCAGTTTTCTGAAGAGTCTTTATTGTCTGTAGTACATTACTGTTGTCGATAAAAACGGCAACCCTATTAATTGAATCCATAGCGATATTTATTTTAGCACAAAATAACAAAAGCCCCCTTGCGGGAGCCTTGTTGCTTACAAGCACCGAAGTACCTGTAAGGATTTCTTATACAATGAGTGTAGACTTTTTTGTAAATAAAGTCAATAGTTATCCCCACCTACTTAAATTATCAGAAATTGACGGATTAATACACCCAATTTATTCAAATGTACTGATTCTTTAAACCGAATAAGAGCAAATCTGGTATACTTTTACACATGAGACATATTGTTGCACATTTAATACGAGGAGAAGCTGGTAAAGCGCATGAAAATATCACCAAGGATTTAACGGAGAAATTCCAAAATTTTCCTTTACATAATCGGATTGCTCCGCATATTACACTCAAGCGGTGGTTTGAGTTGGACGAAAAGGGGATGAAAGAACTTTACGAAAAGCTCGAAGAGTTTGCCTGTTCACATATACAAACTGATTACTCCCTCAAAGGCTTTGGAAATTTCGGTGACGATGTCATATTCATGGATGTCAAAGCTTCGCGGGAGATGATGAACGCCGTAAGTGATTTGGGAAAAACTTTACACACAATCCAGAATCTCACTTTTGATGAATTTGATACCAATGATGGTCTGCATGCCACAGTGGCCTTTGGTTCCTTAAAGCCATTCAATTTTAATGAAATATGGAATTATTTAGCAACAACCAGTGAGCCTAATTTTCAAATGAAGTTAGACAATATTACTGTGATGAAACGAGAAAAGGATATATGGGAAATAGATCGTATTTTTGAAATCAAACCATAAATTTTCGCAAGATATGAATAAAAAACCCACCATCATCGCCGAGGTAAAAACGAAATCGCCGTTTGGATATGTGGCAGAGAAGTCGTGGGATCAGTTGTTCGAGATTGCGAATAGGATAGGGGACATCATTTCCATCCACACCGACCCGAGATGGGGAGGGTCGTTTGATCTGATTAAGAAAGCAAAAACGTTCACTGACAAACCTATTCTTGCTAAAGGTATTCACGCAACTGATAAGGATATAGAAAAGGCCATCAAAGCCGGTGCGGATTTCGTACTGGTGGTGGGGAGAATACCGCTTGTGTATGCCGATAAATGTCTAATTGAACCGCTTACACTCGAAGGGTTGAAAATCATTCCCACCGCTGCACGAGCCGTGTGGAACAGTAGGGACTTGGATACGGGCGGTATGAAGAAGGGAACATTCGAGCAAGCGCGGAAAATATTTTCAGGGTGGCTTTGTCAGGCGAGTAATATTAGAACAGTGAGTGATATCAAGGAAGGGGCGGATGCGGTCCTCGTCGGGACACACTTAGAAATGTTCACAAAATCCCTCAGGAACTTGTAGTATACTAGTGTCATGATTTTTAATATTTGGCTTAAGCTCGCTCTCGCCGCTATTGCGGTGGTGGGAGTCGGCACGGGCGGGTACTTCGTGGTAAAAACGCAAGGCATCCGCAGTCTCACCGCAACGCTTGAAACACAACTTAAGTCCGGCAATTATCTCGCTGCGCTTGGAGCCGCGGGTAGCCTTCAGACAAAAGGTGAGAACACACCTGAACTTGAAGAGAAGATCGGAGCAGTGGCACGACTTTTGGTTGCCGAAGATGCCTTCAAGAAAGCCAAGCTAGCATTTGATGAAAAGCGATTTACCGACGCTGGTGCACTGCTGCGGCAGAGCGATGCTATTACTGACACGTCATTCAAATATTTTAAAGAAGCCAAGGAGTTGTATGAAAATGCCGAGGCGCTCGTGGCTGGGGCTGCCCACAAGACCAGTGTAACGATTTCAACCCTCGAAGAAAAAGCCGCTGCGGAAAAATCCAAACGCGAGACTCTAGAAAAAGGAAAGGTGAAGCTCGAGGGGACGATTAAAGAGAAGGATAAAAAGCTTGCTGATAGCGAGGCACAAGCGAAAGAAACATCGCAGAAATTGTTGCAGTCGAAGAAGGAAGCCGAAGCGCTAGCAGCACAGGTAGAAAAGGAAACCAGACTGAAATTCATTAACGAATTAAAGGTCTACCGGGACATGGCACAAAAAGGGAGGCAGCAACTCGAGAACGCCATTGTGGAGATCAACGGCAAACGAGATGTGACGGCGCTTGTCTATGTCAGCCAAGGCAAAGTGCTTTTTGAAGAGACGAAAACTAAAGCGGTTGATTTCCGCTCTGATCGCACCCCTTCCGCTCATCAAAGTCGTGTAGATACCTTGGTTGCCCTGCTAGGGGATTTTCTGGAAGCGTCAAAACAACTGCGCAATGCAGTAGTGTACATCGAAGAGCAGGATAACGCGGAATTCGCCGGAAGTTTCTCGAAAGGAAAAACTGCATTGGCGAACGCGATAGCTCTTTTATCGGGCATCTCTGACTTCATTACTGAAAACCAGTAGCTCTATTGTGCACACGTAGCGGATATTGTGCATGGTATCATGTACCCAATGTTTGATGTTCTTGATGCTAAAACAGCGTGGCTCATCCTGCATCTCTTTGGTGTAGTGCTAGGCGCTGGCGGAGCCTTCATGAGTGACGTGCTCTATCTTTCGTCGGTCAAGGACGGCAGAATCACCGCAACAGAAGAACGGTTCTTAAAACTGGGAAGCTACATGGTGTGGACGGGAGTATGCATACTCATCATCTCCGGCATCGGGCTTTTCAGCCTACAACCCCAAACCTATTTGGACTCAAGTAAATTTCTGACCAAAATGGCAATTGTCGCTGTCATCATTTTGAACGGCGCTATATTCCATTTTGTACACATGCCGGTGCTTGTAAAAACGGCTCACAAAAACATGCGCCACAGCCGTCTGTTTGTGAAGATGAGTCCCTACATTTATGCGAGTGGCGCCATCTCAATTGTGTCATGGATAAGTACGATTATCCTCGGCTCGCTTAGAAGTATTCCATATACCTTCACTGAAGCATTTGGAGTGTATCTTGTTGTACTCGTGGTTGCTGTCACTCTCTCGGCGTTCAGTAGAAAAAGCTTTTTGGCGAAGTAAATTGATAATATTCGATAAATGTAATACTCTATTGACTGTAAGTTGTTGGTAATAAGAAAGCCGTTGTAGCTCCCAATGTTACCTACGAGTCGTACGAGTAGTTGTAACATTGAGGATGCCGACTTCCGAGTCGGCGCAGTTGGCGTATTGAAGAAAGCCGTTGTAGCTCAGTTGGTAGAGCACGTCATTGGTAATGACGAGGTCTCCAGTTCAATCCTGGACAACGGCTCCCTTATGAAACTTTCGGGTTTGGAATTAACAAAGGAGTGGGCGACACGAAGTGTCGCCCACGCTGTTTCGCCTGAATTCGCTTGCGAATTCTCAAAATTCGGCGCGCTTGCGCGCACTGATTTGTTGTGGAGGAAGAGGTTCGAGCCAAAGATTTCTTTGGCAGCAACCTTTTTATTTAAAAGGTTGCTATCCAATGCAATTTTTTCCATATTTCCTGCGTCTTTTATCCACTTTTCCATCGGTTCGAGCCAATGTTTCTGCTTCATTTGAGAACGAGAAATTTCTTC
>DATDYB010000028.1:0-13615 GCA_036517115.1 Minisyncoccota bacterium
CTTTTCAGCCTTCACGTCGAAGGTAAGGACGGTGAGTTTGTCCATCTCGTTCTCGTTTGCTCCCGCGGTAGCCATTACTTCTTGCTTCTTAGGGCTTGAGGTATTAAGGCCGACGGTGAGGGTTGCTGATTCTGAGAGGTCAGCAGCAATGGTCGGTGTTCGAGTGATGGTCGTGTCTGTCGCGTACTGATCAATACCCGCTCCGTCAATACCTCGGATGCCGTTTGAAGCATATCGGATAGTGTAGGTTTCGGTATCGAAGTCAGTCGAATCGATTGTCGGATAAAGGTCAGCCTTGATCACAAGATTCTTTGAACCACCCTTTGGAACAAGAATGTTAAATCCTGAAATCGTCAAATAATATCGGCTGCTGTCCTTGACTACGGTTGAAGAATTCACGTCAGATGTTGCGTATACGGTGGTACCGTCGGTAACATACATTTTCTTGAATATCTTGTTGTAAATTTTCGTGTCCGTACCGAGGTCAAGCTTTACTCGCTGAACACTGATGTCAGAGTTCTTCGCCTCAAGCTTAACTCCAAGAACTCCTTTCTCCACATCGGCTTCGTAAAGCGTTGATGGGAGGCCGGAGTTTGTTTGGGTCGCGCTCAATGTTCCTTCGACTCCAGGTGTCGAAATGCCTGTTCCTGTTGAAGGAACTACCGTTCCAGTCCCAGGGTTAACCGTTCCTGGAATAACTGCAACGGTACCGTTGAGCTTAGCTCGGGTTGCTGCATCAACCGTTCCGGTTGCTGCAATGGCCATAGCTGTCTGGTATCGCATAAGTGCTGCCTTTGTAAGACCGCCGAAATAGGTTGTTTCCTTTCCAGCTGATCCCGCGCCGGTAACCGCTACGGTGTAACCCTTAGCGTTTAGCGCTTGCTGAAGTGCCTTCACTTCTGCACCACTGTCTCCCATTTTAAGGTCAGCGGTGAAACTTCCTGTTGCCACTGATGTACCCAATGCCGCTCGGGCTGCTGCTGCCTTTTCAGGAGCAATGATTCCGAGACTGATAAAGAGCTCTACGAGCTGACTCAAGGATACTCCTTGAGCATGTGTCGTTTGTACTGCCGCTACGAACATCATTGCTACCATTGCGATTCCCACAATGGAAGCGACAACTGCTGTCGTAGCTGTTTTTGAATAACTCATAAATAATTCTAAATTTTAATAACCCCTCTCCGTTAACTTGTAATGGTTAATAATGTGGAAAGGAAATTATCCTAGACGCGCAGAGAGGGGTCACCCCTCTGCGCGCCGCATGCTGATAAATTATATTTGCTTTCTAAGCTTGCATAATCGAAGAATGCTTTTTCGAACCGCATTCAACAACTACTTACCACTATTCCCGTCACCTCATATTTCATCGACACGAGATGGCGGGATAGTTGAAAAAATTAGACCGAATTTCGGCATGCTGTACCCGAAGGAATAACACAGACATTCAGTAACACTCTCTGTTTAATTATCAAAGATCCGTCGCAACTGTATTAGAGACAATTATAGCTCTAAGACGGCACCCTGCAAATTGCTTTGTTGTGGATAACTTCACGTAACCCTACGCTTTCCATCAAGGAAAAATAAGGGTTTTTTGGTAAAATTAGCCGTTCCACTATCATACACTTTTCAGTAAAGAAGTCAACGATGAGTTGGTCACTTTTTTTGATCTACCTATGGGACATTTCTCAAAGACAAGAAACTTCAGAATAAGGCAAGAGAATAGGTACTCCACCGACGTTCTCCTTCCTTTTTGAGGACACCTTCGCTCACTAACCGTAGAAGCTCTCTCTGAATTGTTTTCTCACTACAGTTATTGATAACCACCGAGAAGTCCTTGATAGTTAAGTGCGGTTTATTTTTGAGAAGTTTTATAACAGTCTCTCTGCGGGAATACGCGGTACTAGAAATATCCTTTATTGAGGTAGTATTGTCCTTTATATTTCCAGTGGATGTCCTTTCGTTGCTTTGCTTGCGTAACTGTGACGGTTGTTCTGTTTCAAGGTGAAAAAAATGGGCACCAAAAGTTCCGTGATTATCGAGCCCGACCTCAGTCTCAGCTTCCCGGGCCGCACAGAGAAGCATCTCTAGTTCCTCTACAAGAATTGAGAAATTCATACCGGAAATAAGGCCAGCGCTGAAACTTATGTCGATAAGAGACCGCAGGGACAGCAGGTGTGCGATGATATTTGTCAGAATTAACCTCCCGGGTTCTTTGGATGATTGTACAGTGTACACCACGGCCTTTAAAAGCCAGGTTCCCTCTTCTCGCAGTGTCCATTTTAAGGACTCATGTTCACTAAAAAGATTAGTAACAAGGTATAGGGCAGCAACAAAACGTTCTGTCTTTTTAAAGATAAAGAGAATTTTACCATCCTCAGGGAAAAACCCTATATCACTAGTATAGAAAAGGTTGGTTGGCTTCATTTTTTTATAACCTTTGTCTTTTCCCATTTTGTCTTTTATAAATCCTGTCTCTTATATCTGTCTTTAATGTCTTTTACAGAACGTTAGTGAGAAGATGTGTCCATTATATAAAGGACTATTTTCAAAGTCAAAATTATGTAAAACTTCATGTACCCTTATGCTATGATGTATGAAATATACTAATCATCATGGCTTCAAAAAATAAAAAAGATGTGGTTCAGAATGAACCTACAGGAACGAGACATCTAAAGGAAGATACAGTGCAGGCGATTTTTGCGGTTATGTTCTTTTTTGTTGCTCTCTTTTCAATTTTGGCGGCAATTGAAAAGGCGGGGTTTATTGGAGAATACTTCTATAGAATATTGAGTGGCTTCTTCGGTGTAGGATATTACCTCGTCCCAGTACTCTTCATTATGCTTGGAATTTCTTTTTTAAAATCCCTTTCACGCACCTTTAGACATGTCCAAACTGCAGGTGCGCTCCTCTTCTTCATTTCCGGACTTGGACTTATTGATCTCATTTCTCCACTTAAAGGGGGGTCTGTTGGTCACTTTATTTCTATCCCTTTAATCAAACTACTCGACTTTTACGCCAGCCTTATTTTCCTCCTAGTGCTGCTTATTATCTCTTTCCTCGTGACGTTCGATACCCGACCTAAATTTGAATACTTGATGGTGTGGAAAAAATGGACCAAAAAAGAAGATGATGTTGAAGTTGCCGTAAGCGAGGCATCAGTCGGAGAAGAGGAAGCTCCAACGAATGTTGAAGTATCCGCACAAGAGAAAGGCAAAAAAAATAAAAAGGTGGAGAAAGCAGAGCCTATTCGTGACGAGGAGATGCAGATCTCCGGCAGTAAGTCGGTACTTGCGTTCAAAGAGTTTGTCCCTCCACCTCTCTCACTCCTGGAACGGGACAAGGGCAAGCCTGAGGTTGGCGATATTAAGGCAAATGCCAACATCATCAAGCGAACACTCCAGAATTTTGGCATCAACGTAGAGATGGATGAGATTTCGATCGGTCCTTCGGTCACTAGGTATGCCTTAAAACCAGCAGAAGGTGTGAAGCTTTCACGTATTGTTGCCCTTAATAATGATCTCGCCCTCGCGCTTGCTGCCCACCCTATTCGTATTGAAGCTCCAATCCCAGGCAAGTCACTGGTAGGTATCGAAATTCCAAATACAGTAAAAACCACCGTCGGTCTTGCCTCCCTCCTTTCCTCAGAAGAATACCAGCAATCCGAAAAACCACTTCTTATCTCATTGGGTAAAGGTATCACTGGGAAATCATATTTTGCCAACCTTGCTAAAATGCCACACCTCCTCATTGCCGGCGCAACTGGCTCAGGAAAATCAGTGACTATTCATGCTGTGATTACCTCTCTTTTGTTCCGTAACGCTCCAGAAAATTTAAAATTTATCATGATTGATCCTAAGCGAGTCGAGTTAACTTTGTACAATAAGATCCCCCATCTCCTCACTCCTGTAATTACAGATGCTAAGAAGGCTATCCTTTCTCTTAAGTGGGCAGCCCGTGAGATGGATCGTCGATACGATGTACTTGAGTCAAATTCCGTTCGCGATATCGAGTCATATCACAAAAACATCCTCGCTCCAGCAGTCAAAAAAGGTGAAGATCTTAATGAAGAGGAAAAAAAGAATTTACCCGAGACTATGCCCTATGTTGTGGTCGTTATTGATGAGCTTGCCGACATTATGCAGGCGTATCCTCGAGAGCTTGAGAGTGCCATTGTCCGCTTGGCACAAATGAGTCGTGCGGTGGGGATTCACCTTATGCTTTCTACTCAGCGACCTTCAGTAAATGTCATCACAGGCCTCATCAAAGCCAACGTACCGGGCCGTATCGCCCTTCAAGTCTCCTCTCAGATCGACTCTCGCACTATTTTAGACACAGGAGGCGCCGAGAAGCTTCTTGGTGCTGGAGATATGCTCTATCTTTCAGGTGAAATGTCGAAGCCACAACGTCTACAATCAGCGTTTATTTCTGAGGCAGAAGTAAAGCGAGTCGTCAAACACCTAGGAGACACGTATGGTGAGTTTACTCAAGGCGAGGTAAATCTCACCAATGATGAAGCTGGTAAAAACTCGATATTCGACGCTACGCTCGATGATAACGAGGCAGATAATGACGATCTGTACGAAGAAGCCCGTGCTGTGGTTGTTGAAGCAGGCAAAGCCTCCACCTCATATATTCAACGTAAACTTCGAGTAGGATACGCTCGCGCTGCCCGCCTCATTGATATGCTTGAAGAACGTGGTGTCATTGGTCCCGGAGACGGCGCTAAGCCCCGCGAAGTGATTGGTGGCAGTTCTTCAGGTGCCACACCGCAACTTCCTGGTGAAGAGAACATGCTGCCATAATCCCATGGGCTCCTATCGGTTTAAAACTCTTCTTGTGTATGGCTCATGTATTCTCCTCGCCCTCATTATTACTGGATACGCCATATACCAAGCAAAAAACCTTATTCTTGGTCCCCGTATAAGCGTCACCGCACCCTCGCCAGGTCAACGTATTGCCTCATCCTCAACTGAGATCGTGGGTATCGCTTTCAATACCGCTTCCCTTTCCCTGAATGGTCGCGCAATCTTCACCGACGAACAAGGAAACTTCAAGGAAAAATTGCTCGTACCACCAGGCTATACTATAATTCTACTCAGTGCCACCGATAAGTTCGGACGAACCACAACCAAAAAACTCGAACTTACTCACTAAGTTCTCTCAGGTCTTTTCGGGATTATTATTTTAATAAAATATACCAATATACTAATGGGTACTAATATGCGAATGGCTACGAATTCCGAAGGGTTACATTTGTAGTCATTCGTAGATTGGCATAATTTGTATATTGGTATGTTTAACTCAAATGGCTAAAAAAGAAGCTGTAAAAGAAGCAAGGGAGGTAAAGGAGATGAAAGTCGCCACAGCTAACATTGACGACACACTTCGGGAAATAAAAACAAAGTTCGGTGAAGACTCGATCATGAAGCTAGGCGAAAAGCCGAGAGTGCACATTAATGCCATCCCTACCGGCTCAATCGGTCTTGACGCGGCCCTGGGTGTCGGTGGCATGCCTCGTGGACGTATTATTGAAATCTTCGGCCCGGAATCGTCGGGTAAGACCACTCTCTCACTTCACATTATAGCCGAAGCCCAAAAACTCAATGGAATTTGTGCTTTCATTGACGCTGAGCATGCCATGGATCCTGAGTACGCTAAACGATTAGGGGTGAAAATTGATGAACTCCTCATTTCCCAGCCAGATACCGGCGAACAGGCGCTTGAGATCGTGGAAAGCCTTGTACGCTCGGGGAAGATGGATGTAATCGTCATCGACTCCGTGGCAGCACTGACTCCTAAAGATGAGATAGAGGGTGAAATGGGCGCCCATCATGTGGGTAAACAGGCACGTCTAATGTCACAAGCTCTCAGAAAACTCACCGGCATTGTGGCGAAGAGTAAAACTATTGTTATTTTCATAAACCAGATCCGCATGCAAATCGGCGTGATGTTTGGCAATCCAGAGACCACTCCCGGAGGAAAAGCCCTTAAGTTCTACACCTCCGTCAGACTCGATATTCGGCGTATTGCGCAAATCAAAAAAGGTGAAGAAGTCATGGGTGGTCGCGTGCGTGTTAAGGTAGTCAAGAATAAAGTAGCAGCTCCCTTCCGACAGACAGAATTCGATTTGATGTACAACGAAGGCATCTCTAAAGAAGGAGAAATTATCGCCCTTGGTGAAAAAATGGAACTAATTCAAAAAAGCGGTAACTCATACGCGTACGGTGAGGAAAAACTTGGCCGAGGTTACGATGCGACACGCCAGTTTCTTAAAGAAAACCCAAAAATTGCTGACAAGATCCTCGCGGAAATTAGAAAGAAACTGACCGAGGGATTGTTATAACAATCCCTCGGTCATCCCCGTGAAAACGGGTGAGGCGCGACCGTAGGAAGCGTCGCAAGACCTTGAGCGTTCTTTCTGAAGAAAGCGAAAGGTGTACAGTCCCTGTAAGGGATCCAGACTAGATTCCCTCCTTCGCGGGAATGACAGGTTGTATTGTTGACTTAGACTCCCTCAAAGCTTCCATGTAGAATGAGCGAATGCGAAAATATCTTAAGGAACTCCCTTTATGGGTAAAAACTGGAATGGTGGCGGGGATCGTAGGGATTATCGTCACACTTATGCAAGGTACGGAACCAAGCCTTACTCACATTAACCTTACCGCCCTCACATTTGGAGTAATTGCGTACTCAATTTTGTAAATGGACTTTTTCCCTTACCTCTTATAGAATGGCTTAGTTACAACCTAATTAAATTCCCTATGGCAATGCTTGAATACAATGAAGTGGTAGAACGAAAATATATTATCCTCGACGGGGCACCGTACGAAGTTATCACCTCGCACGTATTCCGCAAGCAACAGCGCAGGCCGGTGAATGCCACCAAACTCAAAAACATGATCACCGGAAAGGTAACCGAGCAATCATTCCACCAATCTGAAAAGGTTGAAGAAGCGGAAATAGAGCAAAAAGACGCTAAATACTTATACACCAGTAAAGACGAATTCTGGTTCTGCGATCCGAAAGACGCAGCGAACCGTTTTAAAATAACTGAAGAAGTAATGGGTGATGCTTCACGATTCTTAAAACCAAATTCAATCATAAGAACAATGGTGTTTGAAGAACAAGTGATCGGTGTACGTCACCCTCCAACAGTTGACCTTAAAGTTGTTGAGGCTGCGCCTGCAGTGCGAGGAGACACGGTAACAGGCGGGAGCAAAACTATAAAAGTTGAGACTGGCGCGACACTCAATGTTCCCCTCTTTGTAAACGAAGGAGATGTGATCCGTATCAATACTGAAACTGGCGAATATCGCGAGCGTGTGGGTAAATAATACGCTCACCATTCTCTAAATTTGATACGATATCGACTCGGACGCTGTGAATGGTCAGAACTATTCACGCGCTCCTCACTCGTCGTAACAAAAGAGACAAACGATACAATGTGTATGTTTGTCTCGGTGCCCAGAACATTCGCAGCGCGAAATCATCAGGGTGACGGTGCAGAAAAGTCTGGTCCGTCCGCAAAGGAATCCTATATACTATCGAGCGCTCAATACTATATCCTTTTTGGATTGAGGTTGTGTCCTCAGCCAGTGCCACCAGTACTATACCTTAACGTGATATAAAGTCAACAAAAAACTGCCGTACGGCAGTTTTTTGTTCTAAGTAATTGGTTATCTGTTATACGTTACTTCGACAATTCATTTAGTTTAGCTCGAGTCTTAGGACCTACGAATCCATATCCGGGATCTCCTGGTGAAGCAATGCCATACTTGACTTGGAATTTGCTTACTGCCTGTTCGGTGAGAGCTCCGAATAGTGTTGTTTCGTTCCCTACTGAACCGACACCCTCTGAAGCAACACGTGTTTCAGCATCACTATTTAGGACCTTCTGTAGTCGCCGCACATCTTCGCCAGAAGCTCCCTTACCCAGTGCTCGACTGAATGATGATGATCCGGTAGATGCTGGTGCTTGCGCTGATGTTGGAGAGCTGCTCCTCTTGTATGCTTCAAGCGCTTTTTGGGTCAATGGCCCAAAATATCCTTTTGCTACGCCAAGTGGCATCTTGAGGAATCCTTTACTTTCAAGGAAAGACTGAATTTCGATAACGCTGGTACCCGTATCGCCGATTCTAAGAGCGCTGGCAACCGGGTTCGTCGTAACAGGCACTGTTACCGGCACTGTAGGTTGAGTTACCACGAGTTTTGGAGCAACATACGATGAACCGCCACCTCCCCCACCACTTCGAGAGCCTGATGTTCCTGTGGAACTGCTACATACATCAGTGGTAGGTGTGATGGTAACCGCCTGTTCACCGCTTTCTCCCTTTGGAACAGTCAGTGTCAGTGTATATGCCGATCCTGTACAGTCCGTCAGTACATATCTCCCCGCGGCGGTCGAGTTGATAACATACCGATCAGTGCTTTTAACCGATACAGATGACGTCCCCATGAGCGTTACAATGAAGTTTGACGCCCCAACCTCAATGGAACTTATGGACGCAGTACTTCCTGTAACATAAAGTGTTACTCCTCCTGTAGTGATGACGGTATCGGCCTCCATCGTAACATCGTTCCATGCCGCCTGCACTGAAAAAGGCAGGAGAACGAGAAGAAGTGCCACACCAATGCGATTAATAATGTTATTAAACATGGTGTAAAAGCTTAATTAATAGACATCCAATTCCAGCTAGCCGGAGCGGGGTTCCATGCGGTAACGCTCGTGCTCGCATTTTCGACGAGGATTTGGATTACGTTTGCAGACGTTGAGGAAGCGGATACAAGGAAATACGTGCCATCCATCGTGGAGCTTGCCAACGTAACAAATACCTTGTCGGACGCTGACGTACCTGTTGCCGTACAGTTTGCAATCGAGGTTGAGGCATTAGCGGCGGAAAATGCAGGAAGGTCAATACCACAAGTACCAAAGAGGAATTCCGAAATCGGCGAACCAACCGAGCCGATCACAATACCCGCGCTTGAAGTCGTCGTACCGGTCACGTCAAGTGCGTGGGATGAAACCGTTACCGTGGTCGTACCGATAGCTACCTTACCCTGCGTCAAGAAGTTGCCTGACGCTGCCGACGTAGTTGCAAAACCACCAAAAAGAAGATTACCGGTAATTGACTGCGTAGTTGAAGAAGCGTAGACCATCGTCGTAAGACCGGTAAGCGTTGACGCTCCCGTTACCGCCAATGTTCCACCTGTGGTGATGTTCGTTGTGATGGTGGTTGCCGCCGAAACCGAGCCCACGACGACCATCATGATCGCAAGCACCATCAGTAATTTTCCTCCTGTCGCTGATAATTCACGAAAATTTTTCATAATAAACAATAAATAATAAAACAAATAAATAATACCCGACTGGTAATTGCCAGTAATTATATACCCTATCGCCATAAGTATCTCTTATGTATCTGTGTATAACTTTTTTCAAACAAAAAAACCGCTCTATGGCGGTTTTTTTGTTTGCTCTTGTCTTTTTTATCTCGAAACGTAGGGTAGAAGACCGAGAAATCGGGCTCGCTTGACCGCCAAGGAGAGCTTTCGTTGATTAAGAGCACTTACTCCTGTGCGCTTACGAGCAATAACCCTTCCATGAGGGTTGAGAAACTTTTTAAGAATATCAGTGTCTTTATAATCAATATGTTTAATATTGTTTTGTGAAAAATAACATTGTTTGTCCATAGTAGATAGTAATTAGTAGATAGTAATTAGAACGGGATGTCATCAGGGTTAATTTCTTCAGCTGGGTATTCAATGGTATCCATCGGTGGAGGTGTGTTCTCTTTTGATTCAACCCCTTTAGCAACACCGCCAGTATTCCCTCCTCCAGTAAAGCCTCCTGTTCCTCCCGCTCGTGGGCCAAATTGTATTCGATCTGCCACGATCTCCGTTCTGTATTTTTTCTGTCCGGTTCCTTTGTCGTCCCAGCTTCGAGTCTGCATTCTACCCTCCACCATAGCACTCGAACCTTTTTTAAGATATTGCGATACGGTCTCGGCTTGGCGACCAAATACCACAATATTGTGATAATCGACGTTTTCTTGTTTAGCACCCTGCGCATCCTTCCATACTCGGTTGGTAGCAAGAGAGAAGCTTGCGACTTTGTTGCCTGAAGGTAGGGCTTTGAGCTCAGGATCGCGTGTCAAATTGCCATATACGATTGCTTTGTTGAGATACATAGAAGTGATTAATTATTGTGTTATTCTACCACAAGTTCATTAATCGTTTTATCCATTTCTTCCTCTGACATTTCTTTCTTTGGCACAACCTCTTCCTTATCATTCTTAACAGGCTTTACCGATGCTACTTTTTGACTCAATGTGGTATTTTCCCGTACTGTGATGATAAGTAGATATCGAAGCACTTTTTCATGTTCATCAAGTGCTTTCTTGATGTCCCCCAAGGCTGCGGTCTCAAGCTCGAACTTGAGCCATCCGAAATATGCTTCGTTATAGGTCGAACGTACACCACTAACCGCTTTTTTCATAGAATACGCCAAGGAGTGGAGTTTTGGAGATTCCTCAGCAATAAATGTTCCTCCCTTTTTCCCAATGATACTCTTCAGAGTTTCAACCTCTCCAGCCACCTTCTCCTCTGGTATCGAGGAAACCAAGAGGTACCCCACTTCATAGACCTTAAAACCTTCTTTTTTGTTTGAATCCATATTGTTGGTGAGAAGCAAGTCTGCAACGACAGACGCAGCTTTTAGAATCTCTTTCAAAAATAATGGCGTAACGAGGGTACTCTGGTTTGCGCGAAGCGAAGTTGCGGAGGACGAAGCATATCTTGAGATATGCTGAGTCCGAGCAACTAGCTGTAGCCAAACTCAGAGTGCCCGCAGTAGCCAAGCTATTTACCCTTTTTGCCAGTTACTTGCGTTTATTTTTGAAAGAGGTTCCTAGGCCGACTCCCCACTATTAATGATTAATACAGCCACATTACCACAAGGAAACAGAAGATGCAATTTTCTAAATTTTAAAGAAATTTCGGGCGTTCTCTACCAGCTGTTGTCTTACCCTTTCAAACGGCAGCCCCTTTATTTCCGCAATCTTCTTCACTACCTCTTGAACATAGATCGGCTCGTTACGTGTACCTCGGTGTGGTACTGGGGTAACGTACGGACAATCCGTCTCAGACATTATCGCTTCGAGTGGCAAATACTTGATTACATCATCATAATTACGAGCAAAGGTAATTACGCCTGTAAAGGAAAAAGTGCATCCGCGTTCCAACAAAGGCTTAGCCTCTTCGATACTGCCCACGTAAAAATGGACATTACCCTTGACGCTTGCCGCTGTTTTCAGCATTTCAAAAGCATCTGTATAGGCCGATTTTTGAGAGCCGTTTCTGACATGAAGCATCAGAGGCTTCTTGAGCTCATCGGCAAGTGCGATATGTTGTTCAAATGTTTCCTTTTGCTTTTTCACCGAGTCCGACTCAAGACGGTAATAATCTAAGCCACATTCCCCTATTGCAACCACTTTAGAGTGAGAGGCGAGCTGTTTATAATAGCCATAATCAAATGCCTCGCCACGAGAGGTGAACGCCTTGCTTCCCTCCCCCAATTCTTGTTCGTCGTGATGGGAAGCGTCGGTGTGGATGGGATGAAGGCCGACAATGGCGTAGACACCTTTTTCATATTTCTCCGCAAGTTCTACCGCACTTTTCGATGTCGCTTGTTGTGTCCCCACATTTATCATCCACGTTTTTTGCTCGAGGGTGCGCGCCACCACCGCTTCACGGTCCTCATTGAAGGCTGCAAAAGTGACATGAGAATGGATATCGATATACTCCGGCATAAAGAGAGTATAGAGTATTACGTATAAAGTATACAGTGCGGGAAATGACGTACTGATGGACAAAACATCCCCTTTCCTCTATCATCTCGGAAGATATGCACGCAACAAAAACGGAATTATGGGCTCTCAACAAGATGTTTGAGATCCGGGATCTTTTAGCCCTATTTCTCCCTCCAACCAGCAAGAGAAACAAAGCCAAATTATGCGCCACCCTTATCAAAATTAATACGGAAATGTACCGACTTCATCCACGATTCACACGGAGAACCAACGTGAATTACGTTTTTTCAGAGCTTCATCTGATGCACTTGTCCCATTTTACCCGCACTCTTTCCGGTCAATGATCCGTCATACGACGGATTTTTTAATTGTTGAAGAATAGTGACGTACATGAGCACTAACGGTTCGAGCCCATTATCACGAACAAAATATGAAAACCCTGGCCTGGAGTTTATTTCTATAAGCCATAGTTTCCCTTTCTCATCCTCGATAATATCGAAACCGCCAAAACTAACAGGAAGAAGCTCGAAGATCGGCATAGCGAACTGCTCGATCGCCCCCACTATCTGGGTATCGGTAATGTGTACCGCCTTTGCGCCTTCAAAGTGAAGTGGACTTAAATTTCCCACAAAACGGCTTCCTGAAGTATCCTTTTCATATACCAACAATGCTTTCCTCTCAAAAAAGATTGCTCGGTATTCCCTTTTTGGTTTGATGTACTGCTGTGCCAGCGCGACGTAATCATAAAATCGAGAATTTTTATTATAGATCGATTTCAAAGCAGTTGCCGCTTCTTTTTTGTCACGACAGAGAAATACATTATTTCCCTGGCAGCCGCTATTCATCTTTACAATCACCGGAAATGTAGAGTGCTTCCCTATCTCGTCCACGATATGCTCGATACTTTTTTCTATTTTGTACTTAGCATGCTCGTTTTCTACAAACGGATTAAGAAATGAAGCAGTTTTCGGCATGCGTATCCGAGAAGAGAACAGCCGATAGGCAAAATCTTTGTCCTGACAGATCCGTTCAACCGATCCAACATTAAAAGGTGTGCTGGAATTTACAAAAAAAATGGCCTGATGGAGTTTGTATCTCCACAAAGTTACCATGCAAGTCATGAACACGGTAAGGCATATTCGTTCTTCGACACGCCTCCATGAGCGCTTTCGTATTAGCAATGGCGCTTGATTCATTCATATGTGGCGAAGATTGTATCACAATCTTCGCCACTCTCGCACCCAAGAGAGCGTTTTTAATCCTTTCTCGGAAACAACGGGTTTTCAGGCATTCTGTTTTCTTTAAGTAATGTTTGAATAGTAGCGGAAGTAGAAGGCATAAGGGGTTCGAGCATGACGGCAATTTTCCACACATCAACAAGTAACAGCGCAATATCTTTTTTTGCTTCTTCCGGATTGGTTTTGATGAGTTTGAAGGGTTGCTTGTCTTGAATATGTTTGTCAGCTTCCTGGATCTTCCTCCAGATCACCTCGCATGCGTCATTTATTTTATAGTGATCGAATGCTTCACTGTATTGAAGCGGTAGGATTTCATGGTGTTCTGTAGGAATTGCCACCCCGTTGGTGACAGCCATTTTGAGTACTCGACTAACAAGGTTGCCGATACCGTTTGCAAGCTCGCCGTTATACACTTCCTTAAAACGCTCCACTGTAAGGTCGCCATCCTCAAACGGAGAAATGTGCCGAGCGAGATAGTATCGAACCGCTTCGGACCCATATTCCCCAATTAACTGTTGTGGATCAATGACGTTGCCGAGGGTTTTGGACATCTTTTTGCCCCCAGAGGTG
>DATDYB010000029.1:0-20680 GCA_036517115.1 Minisyncoccota bacterium
CACAACAGTGCATCCTGACGGAGTCTACGCTATCGGTCTTGAGGGCGTGCAGTGGAACACAGGTTCGGGTGGCAACAACTACACCACCGTCTTCATGGCTGGCGATACGGATTGGAGAACTTCGGGAGTTTCGTTCCCTTAGCACGAAAATTTCAGTTACTACAAAATCCCGCCCTAGGCGGGATTTTGTTTTGTGCGTGAGTGTGTATAATAAGAGTATGATTGATGAGGCAATAATGGTACTACGTGTCAGTGCAGCGCTCACTATGCTATTGTTCGGGATTCATCAGCTGATACGTCCACAGTCATGGAGCCTGTATGTACCTGCCTGGGTAAGTGAACTCTCTCATCTCTCACTCTCCTCTATCATGCGTACCCACGCGATAGGCAACATTATTATCGCTCTGTATCTAGTATCGGGTGTGACCGCTCTCATCTCAGCATGGGCCGCTTTCGTGTGGTGGCTCTCTGTTCTCCCGTTCGCTTTCCTTTCAGATTGGAAAATCGCCATGCGTGATGTTTCGGTTGCCCTTTCCCTATTGGCACTCATTTTTCTCCTCTCTTAATATTTAGTATTAAAAAAGCGCGTCATACGACGCGCGGTGCTTAGGCTCCCGCCCGAACCAACGTTGTTCGGCTTTTAGGGGGAGTGAAGGTACGACGAACGCCGTCGATCTCATCAATCCTCTTAGTGACAGGATGCTGAGGATCATTGAGTTCTTTCATGACTGCAGCGTATTCTCCGTTGAGGTCTAGGTTGCGGATGACATCAACAACCTTTTTACGGAGCGGCGCAGTACCGTCGATGATCTTCGTGAGCTCTCCGTAATGCCTTCGCACGTGAGAGTGCACTAGTAGTGATGAATTCTTAAACATTGCGTACCGGTCGGCAATTTTTGCGTCGTCAGGACGAACCCTGCCTTCATTCACGCTGCGTTGGTGAAGTCGTCTAAGTGCCTCATCGAGCTCAAGCTGGACAGAAAAGAATTTGAAACGAATTCCTGTCGAGAGCAGCTCACGAAGTTGCGGTTCGGTGCGAGGGAACCCAATAACGATACATCGGGTAAACTTTCTCTTCTCGTAGCTTTCTATAACCGCTCTTCCGAGTGCCTTGATGATCGGTCCATCCGGCACAAGCTTGCCCTCGTCACATAATCTTTTTGCTTCAAGAAAGTGCGGGGTTAAGTCGGTCGGTGCCGAAAGATGGGATCGGATGATGTCGCTCATATCAAGGAGTGCCGTACCTCTTGCTGCTAGGTATCCGTGAACTATTGAGCCGAGGGTTGATTTGCCGCAGACTGGTGGCCCAAAAATGAGCCAAAATGTGATGTGCTGCTTAAGCTGACCGAGTACGCTTCTTAGGATCGTGTGAGTCACTGTACCTCCGTGATAATGGTTGATTTCTTGTGTCCACTACATCGTATAGTGTGCATCTTCGTGCATGCTACCATACTCGAATTCTCATGACAACACGATGATTGACTCTTTGATTCAAAAATGCTTTAATTACACCTTGTGGAAATAAGGAATATAGCAATCATCGCCCATGTGGACCATGGCAAAACAACGCTCACCGACGCTCTGATGAAACAGAGCGGCCTTTTTGAAGAAGGTGCGAGCATGGATTCTAACGCACTTGAGCAAGAGCGTGGTATTACTATTTATGCCAAGAACACTTCTCTCTATTTTAATAATACAAAAATCAACATTGTCGACACTCCTGGTCACGCAGACTTCGGATCAGAGGTGGAGCGTGTACTTCGATCGATCGATACCGTCCTTCTCGTCGTCGACGCTCAGGAAGGGCCGATGCCTCAGACTCGATTCGTGCTTAAGAAGTCGCTTGAGCTTGGCTTGAAGCCCATCGTCATCATTAATAAAATTGATAAACCCGCCGCGCGCCCTGTCGAAGTGCACGAGGAAGTTCTTGAGCTATTTATGGAGCTCGGTGCGAATGACGCTCAGCTCGATTTCACTACCGTGTACGCTATTGGCCGTGAAGGAGTGGCAAAAATGAAACTTACTGACGAGAGCAAAGATCTTACACCGCTTCTCGAAACCATCCTCAAAGAGGTGCCGCCAGCGGCTGCAAGAACCGACGTGCCGCTCCGCATGCAAGCATTTAATCTTGGATATGACAACTTCCTGGGGCGCCTTGCCGTTGGCCGTATCTATGAAGGTGTGATTAAAGACGGCATGACAGTTTTTATTAAAAAAGAAGGTGAGACGACCACCACGGGAAAGATCACTAAGCTCTACACTTTCGAAGGATTGGTAAAAAAAGAAGTACCAGAAGCGATAGCTGGTGATATTGTTATGATCGCTGGGCTGCCCTCTATTTATATCGGAGAAACCATTTGCGCCACTGCTGACCAAGAACCTCTTCCTACTATTAAAATTGACGAGCCAACCATTTCCCTAAACTTTCTTGTGAATGACTCCCCTTTTGCGGGACGCGAAGGAAAATATGTCACGGGGCGTCAGATTCGCGAGCGTTTGGAGAAGGAGCTTGAGATCAACGTCGGTCTAAAAGTAGATTTTTCATCCGAACAACTTAAAGTATACGGTCGTGGTGAGCTTCATATCGCTATTTTACTTGAGAACATGCGCCGCGAAGGATATGAACTCCAAATTTCTCAGCCGCAGGTAATCGTCAAAGAAGAAAACGGTGTCAAAATGGAACCGTTTGAAGAAGTGATTGTTGATGTTAAAAAAGAAGTAGCGTCAAACGTCATCAAGGCGCTCGGTGAACGAAAATCTATCCTTACCAACATGAAGGAAGAAAACGGCATTACCCGTATGACTTTCGAGGCGCCTACCCGAGGACTTTTGGGCTATCGAGGTGATTTTGTTATCGATACTAAAGGTGAAGGTATTCTCTCTTCACGCTTTATCGAATTTCGTCCTTTTGTCGGCGCGATTGATCGTCATGCCTTTGGCTCGATGGTTTCGATGGAGAATGGCAAAGCGGTTGCCTTCGCTTTGAATAACCTCCAGGAACGAGGAGTGCTCTATATTGGCGCCGGTGCAGAAGTGTATGAAGGTATGGTCATTGGTAACGTCTCTAAGGGTAATGAGATGAGCGTGAACCCCGTTAAAGGAAAACAGCTTACCAACATGCGTCAGAAGGGTTCAGACGGATTGGTGATGCTTACTCCTCCTCTTACACTCACTATCGAACGTGGCATGGAGATCATGAATGAAGACGACTATCTTGAGATCACACCAAAAAGCACACGCCTCCGTAAAAAGTTTTTGAAAGAAGGCGAGAGGGTGAAGTCTAATAAGAAAAGAGAGTAGTGGAACGAATACCGAATTTAGAATACCGATAAACCCACCACTTGGAGGCAAGGCCTCCAAGTGGTGGTGTACGATATATCGTACAAATAAAAAACCGAGGGGGTCTCCCTCGGTTGTTGCTCATCGCATTTACTTCAAACTCGTGCAATGTTTTCAATCGCCTCGTCGGGAGTTCTTGCTTCCCCAAGCGCCACGCCAAACCTAACACCCGTTCTGAAGCTCGCCATACCCAGGTTTTCTGTAATGAGGACGGCTTCGATAATTTGGGGTTTGTTCCGGTCAGGCATTTTCGGATCCCATAAGTCTCGGATAGTGCGTTGGCTTTGCTCAGATATTCTCATATTTTTTCTTTCTGTTCTGCCGACATCCTAGCGCTGCCTTGTGGCTATGTCAAATGATACATTCACCCTACAAAAAACCGCTCGATGTAGCGGCTGTGCTCACCCTTCTCCTTCGTCAGATCGGTTATCATTTTTAAGGGACTCCATGTCAACAATACCCAGACTCCAAAAACAGCCTTGAATAAAACCAAGCCAGCGGAAAACTTTTTCGCGTCTTCCCTCCAGTAAGAATTGTCTCATTTTTGGAAGCATGGCTGCGCAATGTTCGAATACGTCAGCCTCATCGCGTATAGGTTCGATGTGAGGATATTCCCAGGGTTCGATTCCCATTTTAGCGAGTTGATCCTGATATTTTGAAATTACCTCTAGAATTTTTTCGTCAGTCATCGTGATCCTTTCTGTTCTCACTGTAGTATACTTCTTTTGAAAAAAATGCAAAGAAAAAACCTTATCCGTTTAGGACAAGGTTTTTCTTCTTCGATAGGATTAACCCTGTCGATCGAAACCTCCACGTCGTGGGGGTCGCTCTGCCATAGGGCGAGCTTCGTTCACCGTAAGCTTTCGACCTTCTAGGTCGAGGCCGTTGAACATGTTGACAGCTTTATCAGCTTCTTCATCGTTCGGCATGGTTACGAAACCAAAGCCACGTGACTTGCCGGTCATTTTATCTGTCATAACAATCGCATCTTCCACCAATCCAGCCTTTGAGAACGCGTCCTTTAGGCTAGCTGATGTTGAGGTGTATGAAAGATTACCGACATACAATTTCTTTGACATTGTGTGTATCTTTTTAACTTGTATCGTCCGACCGTCCCAATGGCTACTTACGTTTCCAACGAGATTTCAACGATGAATATACTATACCCAACTATTGTAAAAATGCAACTAGCGAAGAAGTTTATAAGGTTAAAGTCCATAGGATAAGGCACATTACGATCTTATGGAATCGTTAATGGAATAATTCCCCACCTTTGTACGAACTATGTGAAGTGTGGTCGCACCAATACTGAGAAATTTACCCAATTCATGGACAATGCTTCGGACATAGGTGCCGCTCCCACAACGTGTTTCTATGAGCGCTGTCATGCACGTTCTCTCGCTTCTTTTTCCAAAAAAATCTTTCCATCCTTTTGTGATTTCTTCTTGTCTAAAATCACCGGATATTTTTGAAAGATCGTTGAGGATCTTTACGATGATTTCGTTGGGCGGTAATGTTCTGATCGACATAAGCAAACTCCCAAATATTTCAACTGAATGTTTCGGGACCGTGATCTCAGTGATCTTTCCTTCCCTCGCCCATTGCCAGAGTGGTTTCCCCTCTACCGGCTTGGACGAGTACGGAGGATACTCTTGATCGATCATCCCTCTGTACATACCTAAAAATTCTTTGATCTTATCTTCGGATACGATACTGTGAGTCTCGGAAACTTTAGATATTTTTCCGAGAATATCATAACTGTCGGTCTCGACGCCGAACAAGACTTCAAAAGTATATTCTTTGGTTAAAGCTGAATAGGTTTCCTTTTTATGTACGTCCTCGCCAGTGAGTACCAGGAGCACACCTTCGGCCATTGGATCAAGACGCCCTGCGTACGTCATTGGTTGGTTGTTGTATTCGGGAGATGCCAGGCTAAAGCGCCGCATCCTTTCAAGCGGTGTCTCACCTTTTTCTTTGTAGAGATTGATCATCATATGTTGCACCACAAGAGTACTTCCAATTTCTACACTCGCTGCGCTCGTAAGAAATTTAGGTCGCTTGCCACATCCCTAGTCTCGCACTACAATATTTGTAGAATGAAAATTATCCTATCGCTCTTTCTCTTCTCGGCGATAACGCATTATTTTGCAAGCCTCTTTATGGAGGTTGCCAAACCCGAAAGTTTTTTCAATAAAGTTGGCCTCTTCACTGCAGGGTTCATAACAACATGCTTCGCCACGTTTATCGTCATATATTTCTGTACCATCTTTCCGCTCGGCATTCTGAAAAAACGGTCAGAGATGTAAGCAACTACCCTCAATTTGAGGGTATTTTTAATGTGACGGTGTTCTGCTACAATATACCCCATGACCGACAAACAAAGAAAGCTTTCAACAGAGGCCTATAAAGGTGTGCGGGATTTCTATCCTGAAGACATGTTTATTCAAAAGCACATTTTTGATCTGTGGAAGAAACATGTCGAAGCTTTTGGATATGTCGAATATAACGCTTCAGTGCTAGAGCCCTCAGAGCTCTACAAAGCAAAAAGTGGCGATGAGATTGTGAATGAACAGACATATTCATTCAAAGATCGTGGGGATCGTGATGTAACGCTTCGGCCTGAGATGACGCCTACCCTTGCCCGCATGGTGGCTGGCCGCAAACGTGAACTAGGCTTTCCTTTACGTTGGTATTCAATTCCTAATCTCTTTAGATATGAGCAGCCTCAGCGTGGTCGTCTTCGTGAACACTGGCAGCTTAATGTAGATATTATCGGCGTTGAAAGCATTCAGGCTGAAATTGAGATCATTCAAATTGCCTATAATCTGACGAAAGCGTTTGGTCTAAAAGACGCTGATTTTGAGATCCGTATCAATAATCGCATGATCGTCAATTACGTTTTGAAGGATGTCTTTGCGCTCTCGGACGAGCAATCTCATGTCCTGTCTAAACTTATTGATCGAAAAGAGAAAATGAGTGCAGAGGAATTTAAGGATAAAGTCGCAACAATTTTTGAAGCTACGCCCGACAAAGCCCAAAAGTTTCTAACCCTCATCAACTCACAGAATTTTGAAGAATACACCGGCCATCTGCCGCAGACGAAAGAAGAGCATGAGAGTCTATGTTTGATCAAGGAAGTAATAGTCGGACTTGAGGCATTAGGCATCAGGAATGTACGTTTTGATCAGACATTAATGCGAGGCTTCGACTACTACACAGGGACTGTCTTCGAGGTGTTCGATAATAATCCTAAAAACAGAAGAGCTATTCTGGGCGGTGGGCGGTACGACGAAATTCTCGGGATATTTGGTGAAGAAAAGGTTCCTTTTATTGGGTTTGGCGCAGGCGATGTTGTGGTACGAGATCTAATGGAAACCTATGGTACGTTACCTACATTCAAACCAGCTGCAAGGCTTGCCATCTGCCCCACCGATCTCCCCTTCATTCCCTACGCGAATGAAATTGCGCAGAAAATCCGACAAGCAGGAATATCGGTCGCGGTTGATTACACTCAGAAAAAAATTGGCGATAAGGTCAAAAATGCGGACAAAAATGGAATCCCTTATGTCATCTGTGTTGGAGAAGAAGAACAGAAAAGCGGAAAATTCAAAATTAAAAATCTTAAAACCAGAGAAGAAGTTTCATTGAATGAGGAGAATATTATTAAATCATTGCGGTAAAATACCAATATACTAATGAGTGCAAATATACGAATGGCTACAAATATGGGAATCATGAGCATTCGTATTCATTAGTATATTTGTAATAATTCGTATATTAGTATGCATAAGCTAGTTTTTGACATTGAGACTCAAAATACCTTTCAGGAGGCAGGTAGCGCTGACCCTGCGGCTTTATCTATATCTCTTGTCGGTATTTATGATTATGAAACCGATACGTACAGCAGCTACCTTGAGAACGAGCTCGGCAAATTGTGGCCCATCATAGAAAAAGCGGACATGCTCATAGGTTACAACTCTGATCATTTTGATATTCCTCTTCTTAATAAATACTATCCTGGAGATCTGACAAAAATAAAAAGCCTCGACATCATGAAGGAGATCAAGGAGTCCTGTGGTCGCCGTATACGTCTCGATAGTATTGCAATGGGAACGTTTGGTAAGGGAAAAATTGGTCACGGCCTCGAGGCGATCACCTGGTGGCGAAATGGCGAGATCGAAAAAATACGCAAATACTGTCTTGAGGATGTAAAGATTACCAAGGAGCTCTATGAATTTGCTTCAAAAAACAAAAAACTTATTTGCAAAGAAGGCACACAAAGCTTTGAAATTAAACTCGATCCTTCAGACTGGGAACAGAAAGTCGAAAGCGCAATGACGTTTTCCCTGCCTTTTTAATTGTTCTTACAGGAGGATGAAAATAATGACAGCGGCGAGGATAAGGCGGTAGATGATGAAAATATTGAATGAGTGGTTTTTAACGTATTTGAGGAGGAAATCAATAGCTATTAAGCCGACTATAAAGGCGATGATGGCGCTTATGGCCACGAGATAGCCACTGCCGGGCACAGAGCCGATTTCTGTAAGCTTCTTCAATCCCGAGCCAAGTAAAATCGGAATTGAGAGCAGGAAGCTGAAGCGAGTCGCTTCAACTTTGGAAAGTCCAAGAAAAAGACCGCCAGAGATAGTTGCGCCCGAGCGGGAGAAGCCAGGCACTAGTGCGAGTACCTGAAACAATCCGATTCCCAACCCTTTTCTCCCATGTATCCCTTTATCCCCTTTTCCAACCCTTTCTGCAATAAAGAGCACTATGCTACCAATAATAAGTGTAAGCGCGACAAGCATCGGATTTCTAAATGTTGTTTCCATTAAGTCCTCCAGAAGCATTCCAGCAAGGACGGCAGGGATTGTGCCGAGCATCAATGCAACAAGAAGCTTCTTTTCGTTTTCGTCGAGAGGCTTTCTACTTACCCATTGGAAGAAAGTCGCCACCACTCTCGTTATATCTTTTCTGAAATATAGAAGCACGGCACATGCAGTGGCGAGTTGAAGCACTGCATCAACCGTGAGCGCTCCAACCTGGCTTATACCAAGCCACTCTCGCATGAGTACTAAGTGGCCTGAGGAAGATATGGGGAGAAACTCGGTGATTCCTTGAACCAGTCCGAGTACAACGGCGTCAAGCAAACTCATGGCTGTTTGAGCATGGTGTCGATAATTTGTTTAACCGTGGCGTATGACTGAGCTCCTTCGATGAGCACATGGGAGCCATCTTTTCCAACGACATAGTTCCACGGTGTAGCACGAACTCCGGCCTGGACTGCTGTGGTGTATTCTTCCTGTTCAATAAAATTTTTATATTTTCGACTGTTAAGGCAGGCGGTAAAGGACTTCTCGTCGACACCAGTATCTTTAGCCACTCCGGTTAAGTTGTCGAGGCTTTGTGGGGTATCTTGAAAAATTCGGTCAATATATTTCCAGAATGTCGCATTTCCCGCAAGCTCCGCCACGCACTCACTTGCTTCAGCGCTAATACCAGCCTTCGCATGGAAAATATTTCCATTCGGGTCCTTTCTCTCTGACCAGAAATGTCGGTAAACCCAGGCTACTTGTCCCTTACTACCGTATTCCTTCATAACCTGTTGCATGGTGGTGTGAAATAGCTGGCAATAGGGGCACTGTAGGTCACTATATTCAATGATTTTAACCGGTGCGTCTGGGTTACCTAGTATATGGTCTCGTGGAGATACCGCAGGAACTTTTGCTTCTGCAGCCGCGACCACTGCGATATTGGCATTAGCCGCTGGCTCTACAAATGCACCTTTTTTATACAGGATCGCTCCTCCGACCACTAGTCCGGCAATGACAATGGCGGCGGGCACGGTGAGAATGTTTTGCTTTTCTTGCATAATGAGGATTATATCACAAGGCTATTCGTGCTTGAGAGCAATGTCGATAATCTGTCGCGCGATTTTGTGAGCAGCGTCGAGCTTCGCCACTTTTTTAGTGTTAAGGGTCATAGCAGCTCGTTCTTTCTCGCTATCGAGAAGTCTTTTGACCTCCGAAGCAAAGATGTGGGACGAAAGATTAGCTTCCTCCATAACGATACACGAGCCGCTTCGTGCATAATTAAAGGCATTCTTCACCTGGTCGTGGCTTATACGTTCTGGGATGGGAATAATAATCGAGGGCACACCCCAGGCGGCGATTTCAAAGATGGTAGAGCCAGCTCGGGAGACAACCAAATCTGCGGCACCCGCAGCCATACGCATTGCGAGGTCGTTGAGGTAATCGAAGGGATGATAACGGTCCTTCAACGGATTGTTGGTAAGAATAACTTCAGCAGTATTTTTTGTTTCGGTCAGGTTCGCTTTCCCTGTTTGATGTATGATCTGGCACACTGATACCAGCTGCGGTAGGGCATCGATCACGGTGTCATTGATCTTTTGCGACCCCTGCGAGCCGCCCAACACTACTACGGTGGGGATAGCGGGATCCAAGCCTAGAAATTCGTGAGCACCCTTTTTGAGCGGCATAGCAATCTCCTTTCGTATAGGATTACCGGTGTACGCTACTTTTTCTGAAGGAAAAAAAGTTCCCGCTTCTTCATACGATACGGCGATTCTGACAGCAAATTTACCTGCCCACTTGTTAACTCGCCCGGGAGCACTGTCAGACTCATGAATAATGATAGGGATCCTGAATAGTCGGCCTGCAAGCACTGACGGAAAGCTAGCGTAGCCTCCTTTGCTGAAAATAACATCAGGGTATATTTTAAAGACCTCGATAACTGCCTTCACGATTCCCCAGGCAGTCTTAAAGGCATCAATAATATTGAGGGGTGAAAAATATCTTCTCACTTTTCCAGCCGAGACGCTTTTATAGACGATGCCTTGCTCGAACAGCGCTCGTTCGTTATAGGGAGTTGGCGCCAAATAATAAAGCTCGGGAGGAAGGAGTCGGTCCTCTTTTACAATGGCATGAATTTCTTCTGCCACAGCGATCAAAGGATAAAAATGCCCTCCGGTGGCCCCGCCTGTTAAAAGTATTTTCATAGAGTTTTCTGGTATCTTGATATATTCAAAACAATTCCCATTTCAGCAAGCACCATCACAAGCGCGGTTCCGCCATGACTTACAAAAAGAAGTGGCATGCCCGACAATGGAATGATACCAAGCATGGACGCAATGTTCATAAATGATTCGACGATAATAAGTATAGCAATTCCCACAATGAAGAGTCCACCGAACGCATCTTGGATACGCCCGGCGATTTTAAGTGACCGAAAAGCCAGTATAAGAAACAAAAGAATGAGTATAACGCTTCCAATGAAACCGAATTCTTCAGCACTGACAGCGAAAATAGAATCTCCGATTGGTTCGGGCAAGAAGTTAAATTTCTGAACACTCTGACCGAAACCCCGGCCAGTAAGTCCTCCTGAACCGATGGCGATGAGTGATTGTTGAATCTGATAGCCTGAACCTTGTGGGTCGTCGGCTGGATTTAAGAATGTCTTTACTCGTTCCATAACGTACGGCCGCAAGAAGGCAATACCCACAAGACCTATAAGTGCAAGCATGCACACAAGCACGAGATGCTTCCAGGGTACACCGCTCACCAGAAGTTGAGCTATTCCTGCACAGAATATGACCACCATCGTGTCGGTATCTGACTGTGCTAGCAGTACTGCTCCAACTACTCCGATGATGATAAGGAATGGTAGCAACCCTTGCTTCATGGTAGTAACCTTTTCGCGAACATGAGAAATCCAGGCTGCAAAATATATAATAAAAGCTATTTTAAGAAATTCGGAAGGCTGAAAAGAGAAAGAGCCAAAGTTAATCCATCGTGAGGCGCCATTATGGGAAAACCCTACTCCAGGGATAAAGACCAGTAAGTTTAGAAGTAGAGCCCCGATAAAAAAGTAAAATGCGTATTGTTTCCAGAATTTATAGTTAATTTTCGAGGTGACAAAAAGTGCGACTAATCCCAAACCCAGGCCCAGTGCCTGGTTCCAGGCTATGGCTCCAAAGCGAGCTCCGTCTCTAGCTAAAAGACCGAGTGAAGCGGAAGTAAACACGAAAAATCCCCCCAGAGTGAGGATAAGAACTGAAAAAAGGAATGGTTTGTCTATGGTGAGTTTTTTCATGCGATGTTGCAACATCGTGCCGCGTTAGTGTCCGTTGAAACGGGGGTGACGTACATTAGGGGGCGACTGTGTTGTCTTCAAAATACTGCACGGTCCGCTTTGCTAGAAGGGCAGCATCTTCGAATCTTCCTGTGGCGGTAGAACCAAGCACTACGATAATGACCCGTCGTTCAAGCTCGGGCTCGAAGGCGACTACTACATTTCCTCCAGCAAGCAGACTAGTTCCTGTTTTTGAAGCGACAATGTGAGGAATCATATCAATACCAGTGTTGGTGTTACGGCCCAAATGTTTAATGTTACTGTCTGAAACAAGCACTACTTCTTTTTGTTTTGTAGCTCCAAAAATGTCTGGGTACAAGCGGATAGCGTATTCAAAAAGATGCGCAACATCACGAGCGGAACCGTATCCCCCACCCAGATTTTCGCTCAGATCAAGGCCAGATTCATTAAGAAAATATGTTTGCGAAAGCCCGAGGCTCTGGGCGAACGTGTTCATGGCATCAACGAACCTTTTACGCGCGGTATGTTCTTGTGTTCCACTTTGGCTACCGATGACCGAAGCGATAGCACGCATGCCGTCATTGGAGGATACTACCAGAGAAAATTTTAAAAGGTCGTTTAATTTCCATTTCTCCTCCGGTCGAAGACCGTAGTCACCATCCTCAGTAAGGGCCTGTTTAGTGACGATAATAGGTGGTTCCCCGGCAGAAGAAAGAGCTTTGGCAGTAATTGCAGACATAACTTTTGTGATGGAGGCTAGAGGTAACTGCTGCTCTTCATTTTTTGCAAACAATATTTCATGATCACGAGTATCTACTACTAGTACGCTTTTTGCTGTTACAGACAAATCCGCCCACGCTCGAGTGTTTTTGGGACGCACTATAGGTATTGCTGCAATTTCCGCAACATTGGCCTGTTGAGATTTTACAGGTAGTATATTCCAGACACAAAAACTGACTAAAAGTAGTGCTCCTGCTGCCATGAGAGAAATACCCAGTCGTTCCAACACCTTATCAGTATGAAAATCGTTATTCATGAGGAGTTGTGTCGTTAGCAGCAACCTGAGTTTCGATGTCTTCCCTAACCTTCTGATACTCTGGTAAATCCTCGGGGCGGTTGAGCCCCAAATACGAGAGTAATTCAAAAGAAGGTTTGTACAAAAAACTTCTATTATCTTTCGGATTGATGACTTTTTCTATTAACCCTCGAACCAGTAGGTTTCGGATAATGAATTGCGAATTAACGCCCCGTATGTAATCGATGTCGCTTCGTGATGCTGGTCCTCGATACAAAATAATCGAAAGTGTCTCAAGCCCGGCTTTTCCAAGATCTCGGACTAATTCTTCTTTGGTGAGCGACTCGATAACAGTGCTCATCTCCGGTGAGGTGCCCATCATAATTTCATCCTCTTTGCGTACAAGCGTTACACCTCTATTTTTTAGGCTATCTTGAAGTGCCTCCGCAGCCGCAGCAATATCCTCGGGAGTTTTTTGCAGGATTTCTGCTAGTCGCCGTAGTGCGATCGGTTCGCCTTTCCAAAATAAAATTGCTTCTAGTTGTGCACTGAGATCCATGAACATTATTATACCTTACTCCCGTCCTATTCTTAACTGTTGATTTCGGAAGGTATTTCCTTATGACATAATCGCTCCACCACACCTAAAAAAGTTCGCGCTCCGGGCCGTTGGGGTAGGCAACGGCATCTGTAGACGAGCCGCTAGGCCAAGTCTTACCCACTTTTTTGGGAGGGGTTTGCGTTTCTTTGTTTTTTTCTACACGCAAAATTGCTACAAGTATTTAGGGATGCCGAGATTTTGCGATTCCATGTGGATATCCTGAAATTGTGATTCCTGGTTGACGCTGATGACCCCCTGCTTCACCAGTTCAAGCATTGCGAGGAAACTAACGATCACGTTTACTTTTTCGTGCGTTCCTATTTTGGCAAATTCTCTGAAGCTCATGTTGAGACTAGTGGTAACGCGCTTGGTTAAGCTTTCGATCATATCTTCCAGACTTATAATCTTCTTTACGATAACTTGTGGCAGTAATTCCTTTTTAGGTACGTTTGCAAGCACAGTGCGAAGAGCGACGATAATGTTCGGGAGAGTCATGCTTTGATCTGGAGAAAAAACAGGTTCACGTTTACGTACTAACGGAGTAAAGATAATATTGTTTCCAAAACGTTCCTTCACGTGAGCACTGAGCGCTTTGATGTTTTCTAGAATCTTAAGTCGGCGTTCTAGGTCCTCCACATTCCCCTGTTCTTCTTCGGTGAGCACAAGGTTAGGCAGAAGAGATTTCGATTTAATAAGGAGGAGCGTTGATGCAATTAAAATAAAATTCGCACTGTCCCCGATAGGAAACTGTCCGAGGGATTTTAGGTATTCAATATAGTCGTCAGCGACATTTGCAAGCGAAATATCGTTAATATGGAGTTTTCGTTTTTCTATCAGTGAAAGGAGTAGGTCGAGTGGCCCTTCGAAAGTTTGTTGCTTTACAACGAATGACATATGCAAAGTGTAAAGTGTAAAGTTAAAAGTGTAAAGCGACATTCTGATGTCGTCCTCGCGGATGCGAGGATCCAGTCTATCCAAAATAAAGCGCCCCATGTGTCAACGATGATCACAGGGGCGCAAGGCGGCGGAGGAAACCAAACGAACGCCGCAGGGGAGGTGCCGGATTTCTCCCGGCTATCGAACTCACTCAGCCGTTGTCTGCCGTGTCTCGAATGACGACGTTGAATGCAGTTCGAAAATCAATATGCTATCCTGACGACAAGTGTATACAATGCAAAATAAAAAGTCAAGCAAGTTATCCACACCCTTCCTTTCTATTTAAAATATCAAGGCCTTACCTTGATATTTATTAGTTTGGTCTTCGGTCACCTAATCCTTTTTGACTTCCGCGGTGAGAAGTTTGTCGATTCTGTTTAGGTCTCGAGGAAAAAGAGTCGCTTCTTTGACGTTATCAAGACCAAGCATTTTCTGTGTCAAACGCTCAAGGCCGAGGCCGAACCCCCCATGAGGAGGCAAACCAACCTTAAATGCCTGAAGATAGTAGGAGAAACGTTCTGGATCAAGACCTTTCTCTTTAATTGAAGCGATAAGTGCTTCGTGGTCGTGGATGCGCTGCGCTCCGGTGGTGATCTCCACTCCGCGGAATAAGAGGTCAAAGCCCTTGGTGTAGGTCGGATCCTTCTCGTCGCGGTAGGTGTAAAATGGACGCTTAGCTGTCGGGAAGTGGGTAATGAAAATAAAGTCTGAGTCTAGTTTTTCTTTTGCATAGGTGCATAGCCATCGTTCGTGTTCTGGCTCGAGATCAGGCTCGTGGGTGCAGTCCTTGCCGGTTTCTTTAGTGATGAGCGCCTGAGCTTCTCGGAGTTTCATTCTCGGGATTTCATCCGGGACCTTTGGAATATCCGCCTTCAAAAGCTTGAATTCATTTTTCATATTCGCTCTGAGCGTTTGTTCAAGGTGTTTGAGGAACCCATTTTCTATGGCCATCACGTCAGTATGGTCTTTGATAAAACCCATTTCAATATCAAGCGAAGTGTATTCGTTTAGGTGTCTTGTAGTGCTGTGTTTCTCAGCACGATAGACGTTTCCCATGGCAAACACCCTCTCGAAGATTCCCACCATGATCTGCTTGTAGAGTTGAGGGCTCTGAGCGAGATGGGCGGTGTGTTTAAAATAGGTTACATCAAAGGAATTTGCCCCACCTTCGGCATCGTCACCGATGAGCTTTGGTGCCTGGAATTCAGTAAAATCATTGCTTGTAAAAAATTCGCGGAAAGCTTTGCCTATCTGTGCCTGGACTTTAAAAATGGCCCGACTTTTTTCCGAGCGCAAAGTGAATGGTAAATTATCAAGATAGGTGTCGATGTTTGTCTCAGTATTAAGCTCAAAAGGAATTTCTTTGGCTTGGCCTAGAATCTGTAGCGAAAGCATTTCTATCTCAACGTCCCCGTTCTGCTCGTCTTTTTTAACCATTTTTTCAGGTCGAGCATTAACTTTACCGGTTACGGCAACAACCCATTCGCTTCGTAACTTCGATGCAACTTCGTGAGCTTCCTTATGGTTCGGGAGTGCTACCATCTGTACTTTGCCAGATCGATCGCGCAGGTCAATGAAGATAAGCTTGCCGTGATCACGACGTACATCCACGCATCCTTTGATCAGCACCTCTTCACCCACTTTTCCTTTCAAGTCTTTAATTAATGTTCGTTCCATAGATGTGTGTAATACTACTACACCTCAGGGCAATTTTCAAAAGAAAAACCGTCACACAAGGTGACGGCTGTTGATTCACTACGAAGCATTAAGAGCTTCACGTTCACATTCCACGAGCTCGCAGTAGGCTGGGCATGAACCAACGAGTTCGTTGTGCGTGCCCGCCCCGACAAGTTTTCCTTGCTCAAGGACGATGATCTTATCCGCATGTCTGATGGTGGATAGGCGGTGAGCGATGATAAGTCCTGTTCTACCCTGAAGCGACTGCCGCATGGCCTTTTGCACCAGTGCATCATTTTTCGTATCAAGGCTGTTCGTTGCCTCATCGAAAATGAGAATTTTCGGACTCTTGGCAAGTGCCCGTGCAATCCCCACTCTTTGACGTTCTCCTCCAGAGAGTTTAACGCCATTTTCGCCGATGAGCGCTTCGAACTTCTTTTCACCGAGCCTGCTGTAGAAGCGACTGATACCTGCCTTCTCCGCTATACACTCCATTTCGAGGTCGGTGACTTTGTGCGCCTCACCATTGAGGCTGTAGAGCATGTTGTAGCGTAGGGTTTGATCCCAGAGCTTTACTTCCTGTTCCACATAACCGATGCCCTTGCGTATGAGCTGTGGATCGAGAAGTCGTAGGTCGACGCCGTCAATGTAGATTTCTCCTTTGTCGGGGTCGTAGGCTCGGAGGAGCAGATGCATGAGGGTTGATTTGCCCGCGCCGGAATGACCGACGACTGCACACGTTTCCCCGGGCTCGATCGTAAACGATACGTCGTGGAGCACTCCTCGAAGTTCCTCACCGTCTCCCTCATCATCATCAATTTTTTTGTAAAAGGGATATGAGAAGGAAGTGTTTCGAAACTCGATTCGTCCTTGAAACTCTTTCGGTCGAGTCGGATTTTTCGCAGTCGGCACCGCCGTCGGCATTTCAAGCATTTCGAAATATCGATTTGCGAGCGTCTGCCAAAAGGTGAGCCGTCGCTGATACGGACCGATTTTGGTAAGTGTGCTCCAGAGCATGAGCGTCCAGCTGACTGCCGTAACGATCTGCCCGGCGGAGTACCCTTTATCGTAGACCATTACGATACACGCAATAATGGTGATTAGGAGTGAGATTGCAGAGATGGGTTCACGCAAGATGGTTGCTTTGACGTTGTACTTGACCCACATCTTCTCAGCGAAGGTGCTGTAGGCACTACATTGTGCTCCATATTCTCTAACCATGCGATCTTCCTGTGCATTGACCATGACCAGTCGCATGTTTCTCATGATCTCGGAGTAGTCCTTATCAAGTTTGCTGTCGAGCTTTCTGAATTCTCGTATCTGCCCCCGCATGTTGTGGTTGATGATGAAGCTCACTGCAATATACAGCAGAGAACTGACAAACACTACCGCAGAGATGAGGGGTGACAAATAGAACAGACCGATCATGGTTACGAGCGCCCGGGCCGCCGCTGGCATCAGGTCGCTGAAGAGCAAGTCCATGATGTCCTGAACCGCCCGTTCACCCTTGGTGATGACACTTTGGCGGTAGCCTGAATTCTCATTTATGATCTGTCCGATTGACAGTCTGCTTATCTTCTTAAGCGTCTCAATGCATAAATATTCAGTTACCCTGAAATCAAGATAGCGGACATGCACATAGGTGATGAGAAAGGTGAAAGCAGTCTCAAGAATTTTGGCGCCGAAGATGAGCCATGCACAATACATTACCTTCTCACGTTCAGCATGCTGTGTGAGTCCGTCGATCAATTGACCAACGAAATAAGGAGTAAGAAGGGATACTGCCTGAACCATGACAAGCACTGCGGTTAGCGATAGAAACGCGCCATGAAATGGCGTGTAGAGCTCCCACATTCGCGTGAAAGCAAGTGCTAATTTTTTCAAATAACTGCCTTTCTTTTAAGGTTTGGATTGTTGAGTCTTAAACAATGATAGCATTAAAAAACAAGAGTGTCAATTATGTAGTCCAATCTGAAGTTCATAGAGTCGGCGGTATTCACCGTTTGGAATTTTAATAAGCTCATCGTGCGTTCCTGATTCGAGAATAGTCCCCTCTTTGAAAACGATAATTTTGTTTGCCTTGCGTACAGTAGAGAGACGGTGAGCGATGATAAAGGTGGTCTTCCCTTTCATTAGTTCTTCGAGTGATTCTGTGATAATCTTCTCCGATCCGGCGTCGAGTGCTGACGTCGGTTCATCAAGAATAAGGATTCTCGGATTTCGAAGTACGGCACGCGCAATTGCTACCCGTTGCTTCTGACCGACCGAGAGCTTAACTCCCCGCTCGCCCACCACCTGGTTCCATTTCTCTGGAAATTTTTCGATAAAATCAAGAGCGTGGGCTTTACGCGCCGCCTCACGGACTTCCTCATCTGTTGCCTTAAAATTTCCATATTTAATGTTCACCAGTATCGTGTCGTTAAAAAGCACCACTTCTTGCGGCACCACAGCGATCTGCTCGCGAAGTTTCCTGAGATTGAGCGCATGAATATCGTGTTGGTCGATGCTCACCGTACCACTATTCGCAAAATGGTATCCAGAAATGAGTTCGATGGTGGTACTTTTTCCGACGCCAGACTCACCAACAAGAGCGATGATCTCTCCAGCCTTAACAGAGAAGCTGACACTCTGAAGTACCACTTTTCCTTGTTCATAGGCGAAATCAACATTGTTAAATTCAATATCCCCTCTAATGTTCTTCGCAATTGAACCGCTTTTTTCATAGGCTTCTGTCGGAAGTTCCAAGATTTTTTCTGTTTCTTGAATATTAACAATGCCATTCTGGATAGTCTGCCAGTTTCGTGCGATCGTGATGAAGGGACCGAACACCATAGCGGCGTAGGTGTTGAACGCAATGAGTTCACCAATCGTCATCGAGCCGCGCTGGATGTATACGACGGATATAATGAAAATAACAAGTTGTGTTATGAGAATTGTCATTCTCTGGTACAGGGTAAGACCACTCCAGAGGTTCGTGAGGCGCATCCACAAAGGCACAGCAGCTTTCATTTTGCTCGAAAGCTTGTCCATCTCATGTTTCTCCGCTGTCGCTTGTTTAATAGCGAGTGTGTTTCCTACAATGTCATACGCTTCGCCAAATACAAAGTTGAGTGCGTCCCAATATTCTTTTTGATATACCGCCGTATGCTTGATCTTGCTTGAAAAAATGAAGATATAGATACAAACTCCTATAAGAAGAAACAGAGCGAGAAGTGGCTGAAGGTAGAATGCGATGACGAACGCGATTAGGATGCTCAATATCTGAGGACTAAGATCAATGACAATACGGCCAGCGATTGTTTCGAGCGCGTTGGCTGCAACATTAATCTTGTTGCTTACTTCACCAATTTTGTTGGTTTTATGGAATGAAACGGGCAGGAGTAGAAGATAGCCAAAACCTTTACTCAAATAATCAAGCCAAATAATGTTGGAGAATTTTTCACTCAGAATAGTAATTCGCCAGTCAAGCAGATAAGTAATGAGCTGAACCACTGCCCACAGAAGAAGGAGTGCAGCGTAAACTGGTATTGCGTAGGAGAGTATGAACACGGTTTCTTTGCTCGTAACCACGTCAAAAAATCTTCCCATCACGTAGGGGATAATGCCGTTTCCCACAGCAGAAAAAATACCCATGACAGAGAGTACGACGATCTCGCGGCGGTATTGAGTCATGTACTTCAAAAGTACTTTGACTCCGGTATATAAATTTTCTTTGGTGATTTTTTCCACTAGAAATAATCAATCCTGATCGCCTCACGGACCTCTCGCATAGTTTCTTTTGCAACCTCTTGAGCTTTCTTAGTTCCCTCTTCAAGAATTTCCATTATCTTTTTAGGATCCTTAGCCAAATTTTCACGTCTCTCTCTGATGGGTGCTAGGAGCTCATCGAGAATAGCGATAAGTCGTTTCTTGATAACTACGTCACCTAGACCGCCTTTCTCATACTGTTGCTTAAGTTCTGCCACCTCTTCCTTTTTCGGATCAAACATATCGAGGTATGAAAACACAACGTTACCCGCAACCTTTCCAGGGTCTTGCACATGAATGTGTCCCGGGTCGGTAAACATATTCATAACTTTTTTTGAAATTTCCTCAGGAGAATCAGAAAGGTAGATTGCGTTTCCGAGAGATTTCGACATCTTAGCATTGCCATCGATACCTATGACCCGTGCATTAGGAGGAGTAACAGCTTTAATTTTCTTAAACACTTCGCCGTAGAGTGAGTTGAATTTCTGTAGAATTTCATTTGCTTGTTCGAGTACTGGAAGTTGGTCGTCGCCAACAGGCACCACATTTGCCTTAAACGTAAGAATGTCAGCAGCCTGGCTTACGGGATATGCTAGAAATCCGGCCGGAACGTCTTCTCCGTATCCTTTCTGCCTCATCTCATCTTTTACTGTAGGGTTACGCTTTAATCGCGCCAACGTAACGAGATTGAGAAAAAGTATCGTCAGTTCAGCTATTTCCGGTACCTTTGACTGAATGAAGAATATCGTTTTGGTTGGATCGAGGCCACACGCAAGATTGTCGAGCGCAACCTCGATCACGTTGTTGCGTACTTTCTCAGGGTTGTCGGCGTTGTCGGTGAGCGCCTGGAGATCAGCGACCATATAGTAGGATTTTGAATATTCATTTTGCAGTTTAATCCGGTTTTGAATAGAACCAACAAAGTGACCGAGGTGGAGTTTTCCCGTCGGCCGATCACCCGTCAATACAATGTCTTTTTCTTGTGACATGCCTACTATAATACCAAAAAAGCTCAGCATGCACAAAAAACTAAACATAACCGATTGCTAATTATCTCATTTCATCCACCTACAAAATTTCAACGGTTAAATAACCTAACGATCGTTAGATTATTTAACCGTGAATACAAAAACTCCATTTCCGCTCAACCAGTGGATACGTGAGACAAAAGAGCACGGTACAATGGGTAGGTATCAAGCTAACCCAAACGTACCATGCTCTTTTTGTATTCCCATCATATCGTTGATTTGTATTGT
>DATDYB010000030.1:0-12126 GCA_036517115.1 Minisyncoccota bacterium
AAAGGCCGCGCGGTGTTGTGTTACTGACGTATAGAATCTGGAAAATTGATTCAGATGCGAGGTGAGGGTGCGACTACTGGAAGCACCCTCAAGACTCTGAGCGTTCTGTCTGCAGAATGTGAAGAGTGTACCGTTCCTGTAAGGAAGAAGTAAGCTCAGGCTCGCAACAAAGCAGATGAGGCGATTTTACTGATTATATTTTGAGGTCTGCCATCGCTTCGTCAACAGTCTTCGTCGCTCTCTCTGCTGGTCGTACGCTTCCTTCTGGTTCATTAATCTTCAAATTAACTCGAGAATTATTTTTCATTCCGACAACACGAAGAAGTGTTCGGATCGCCTTCGCGGTATTACCTGAGCGGCCGATGATTTTGCCCATATCAGCAGAGTGTACATCGAGTGTTAAAAGCACCCCCATTTCATCCACGGTTCGGTTAATTTTCACATCGTTAGGATTGTCAACCAACGCCTTGACCACCACTTCGAGAAATTGCACGTCTTGCATAGTTTTTTGAGTTTAGCTGTCTTAGTAATGCACTGCAGTAATGTAAACTGCTCACTAAATAGTATTAAAAAATCAAACCACAGTCAATTAAATCTGTTAATAACAACTGAATACCAAAAAAGAGCCCCGAGCTCTTTTTTGTTACGTTAAGCCTTTGGAGCCTCACCGTCCTCCGCCTTAGGAGTTGCCGCTGCAGGTGCCGCAGCTTTTACTGGCTCTGCCGCCGCTTCTCCCTTCTTTATCGGACTCTTTCGAGGCAACACATTCAGCTTCTTTCCTTCGATGATTTTGTATTGAACAAAAAAGTTATGAACCGTATCGGAAACCTTTGCTCCCTGGGCCATCCAGTGTTTTACACGCTCGACGTTGATATTCTTCACCTCGAAATCACGGCGCGCATCATGAGATCCTACCACTTCCAAGAACCGGCCGCTCTTTGGACCATTTTTTGAATCTGTAACCACAAGCCGAAAGACCGGCTCATGCTTCCTTCCTACCCTCTGTAACCGTATTTTTAACATAAAAGTCATACTAACAGAATGTGCCCCGACGGTCAAATGCCGCTCACCCGAGAGAATTTTTCCACCACCGAACGCTCGTCTTCAAAAATTATACTCGCCTTTTTATACGTAAAATGGAAGTCGCTCACTCGTTCTCGAAAAAAGAGACCGGATAATTTTTCTGGTGAAAAATTTCCTAGGACTCCGGCTCGCCAGCCTGCGTAGTCTCTTTTTTCGAGAAGAGATCGCTCTAATTCAATCCATTTTCCTAAAAAGTTCGTTGTTTTGGAGAATCCGGGCTATTTAGTAAAAATTTTAACACCATGTTCGCTTGAGTGAATGGACGTGCTATAGTGTTAGGAATTATGGATCACAACAATAAAAAAGAAGGTCAATCTTCTATTATCCAGGGTAACATCTCAACTACCGGCAAGGGCCTAGGCTTCGTCAGTAATGAGGGGTTTCCTGAGGACATCATCATCATGGCGGGATTTTTGAATACTGCGCTTCATGGCGACGAAGTTGAGCTCCTGCTCCACCCTGCCAGGAAAGGCGAACGCCAGAGCGGCGAAGTCACCAAGGTGTTGAAACGCGCCAAACAAACCTTCGTCGGTGTACTTGATTGCAACAAAGATGTCTGCTTTCTAGTTGCCGATGACCGAAAAATGTACACTGATATTTTCATTCCTAAAAGTGAGGCGAGGAACGCCAAGACGGGCGATAAAGCCCAAGTAGAGATCGTAAAATGGGAAAGTGCTTCCAAAAATCCCCAAGGAAAGATCCTTAAGATTTTGGGAAAGAAAGGAGATCATAACGTCGAAATAGAGTCTATTGTGCTTGAAAAAGGATTTGATGTTTCTTTCCCGCCCGGAGTAGAAAAAGACGCGGAGTACATCAACGAACATTTGCGCACAGCCACAGCGGAAGAAATAAAAAAACGAAGGGATTTCAGAGATACATTTACCTTCACTATTGACCCTGTCGATGCTAAGGACTTTGACGATGCTCTCTCTTACAAGGAATTGCCTGACGGAAAATATGAGATCGGTATTCATATTGCCGACGTGTCTCATTTCGTACAGGAAGGCACGGCGCTCGATGCTGAGGCTCTTCGCCGGGCATGTTCGGTATATCTCGTTGATCGTACCATCCCCATGCTTCCGGAAGTACTCTCGAACGATCTCTGCAGCTTGAAGCCTGATGTTGACCGAATGGCGTTTTCGGCAGTATTTATCATGGACAAGGAAGGAGTCGTGCATGAACGCTGGTTCGGTAAAACAATCATCCACTCCATTAAACGATTCACCTATGAAAGCGCCCAGGAACTGCTCGACGCCAAGAGCGGTGATTTCTTCAAAGAATTAAATACCATGAATGGGATCGCTAAGAAAATGCATGCAGAAAAAGTCAAAGCGGGAGCGATCGAATTTTCTCAAGAAGAAATAAAGTTCACCCTCGACGAAAATAACAAGCCTATCGGTGTGTACAAGAAGAAGCTTTTGGATACCAACAAGCTTATCGAGGAATATATGCTCCTTGCCAACCGCGAGGTGGCAAAATTCGTTTACGATTCGATGAAGAAACACGGCGGCAAAGACACTGGAGCTATTTACCGAATCCATGATGTGCCGAACGAGGAGAAGATCACCAACTTAGCGATCTTTGTAAAAGCCCTCGGTTACGATCTTCCCGTAAAAAAAGGAAAGATCTCATCGAAAGACATTAATGCCCTCCTCGCGAAGGTTGAAGGTAAAGCAGAAGAAGGCCTCATTAAAACTGCCGCCGTACGCTCCATGGCAAAGGCGATCTATTCAACACAGAACATCGGCCATTTTGGACTGGCATTTTCCTTCTACACGCACTTTACCTCCCCTATTCGCCGTTATCCCGATCTAGTAGTGCACCGAGTTTTGCAAAATCATTTAACTGACAAGAAATTCAGTGACAAGGATGTGGCTCGATTCAAACACGTGGCTCTTCAGTCATCTGAACGTGAAGTTGCCGCCGCTGAAGCCGAACGTGCTTCTAAAAAATACAAGCAGGTGGAATATATGCTCGAACGCATCGGTAACACCTACGAAGGCGTCATCACTGGCGTTACCGAATGGGGCATCTACGTGGAAGAAATCGAAACCAAATGCGAGGGCATGGTCAAACTCCGCGACATGAAAGACGATTTCTACGAACTTAACGAGAAAACCTACTCCCTTATCGGGCAAAAAACAAAAAAGAAATATACCTTAGGTGATAAAGTAAACTTCAAAGTGGCTGCGGGAGATCTCGATAAAAAAACACTCGACTATTTGATCGTTTAAAAATACATTGCAAAAGAAAAAGCCCAGAAGTTGCTTCACAACTTCTGGGCTTTAGTTTTCAACAGTATTTATTTAGACATAGGAATTGTATATGCTATACTCACCCCCAGATGCTCTTCGGACTGAAGAGCACAACCAACAGAAAGGTTCCCATGAGACAGGTCATTTCCGTTGTAATGTTCGCCCAAAACTAAGTAAATAGGGCCAGCCGTACATTTGCCGACACCATGTGTCGGCATTTTCTTTTATTTTGCCACCTTTCGTGTGCGGAGACATTCGTTCCGCATAAGTCCGACTTATGCGGAATCGTCATTTCGCAACTTTTACTGCATCATCGAAGGCGATGGAGAGGAGGCGCGAGGAGGCGTCGGAGCCCATGGTGATGCCGTAGAGCACGCCGGCACGGGACATGGTTTCGCGATTGTGAGTGATAAGAATAAGCTGGGAGAATTTTGAGAGGCTTTCGATCATGTCACCGTACTTTCGAGAATTTGCTTCATCGAGCGCAGCGTCGGTCTCATCGAGAATAATAAAAGGTGGCGGATTAACCTGAGAAACAGCGAACAGAAGTGCGATCGAGGTGAGGGCGCGCTCTCCGCCGGAAAGCATGTCCAGCCCCTTGATCTTTTTTCGAGGTAGGGTGATCTCAATTTCAATACCCTCTCTTCCCTCTTCCTCACTTTGTATTTCCTCAGGAATTTCATCACCTATGAGTCCTTCGAGATCGGTATCTTTACGTTTTCGTTTCTGCTCTCGCACCACCGTGAGAGCGGCGCTGCCGCCGCCAAACATAAGAGAAAAGAAAGCTTGGAATTGGATGTTAATTTTTTCGATACCGTTCCTGAATTCGACATTGAGCCGCTCATCAAGATCTTTAATAAGTGTCATAAGTGAAGCCGCGGAACTTTCGAGATCCAACAGTTCTCGAGCCAAGAACGCGTCTCGCTCCTCTACCTCTGTATGCTCTTTCATGATGTCTATGCTGTTCGTGACGCCTGCGTCCTCTAGTCGGATTTTTATCTTTTCGAGGGCGTGTCGGCGCTCTTCCTGTACATGTCGGGATTCAACAACAATAAGCTCATTCGATGCCTCCATACCGGCCCCGTCAACCACTTTGAAATTCGGGTAGTTGAGCGCCTCTCTTCCCGCAAGTATCATAGCTTCCTGAAGTTCTCGTTTGAAGGCTTCCTCTTCGAATACAAGTTTTTCTTCTCTCGCCTTCAAAGCTCCGAGCTCAGAACGAAAAGACTGCTCCGCTGCCATGATCCTAAAAATGTTTTTTTCCGCGTCACGGTTCGAATCTTTTTCTTTTTCGATAGTCTGTCGGAGGTCGACATAGCGCGCAGTAAGGCCTTGCTCGACTACGGCAAGATCAGCAATTCTTTTTTCGATCTGTCTCTTTTCCTCCTGAAGTTTCACAATCTCCTCTTCGGATTCTTTGATGGTTGTCTTCATCTCTGTAGCTTTGTTCCTGGAAAGAAAACCTCCGAGCATGGTCCGGATTCGTTCAAGAATCCCGCGGACGAGCGAGAGATTGTCTGTGCCCTCGGCAGTCTTGATTTCTTTCTCCATGTCGAGAGCGAGCGTCTCCACATCTCGTAAATACACCATCTTTCCCTCAGCTTCTTCGACGGTTTTCTTTTCACGGATAATGATGCGCTCGAGCGAGCGAATTTCTCCCTCTATCCTTCCGCAGTCACGTGTATGCAGATCTTTATCAAACCGTGATTTTTTAAGCTGCTCCTCAAGGTTGATGAGCTCAGCGCTCTTACCGTCCTTACCATCAGACTCGGCGAGGATCCTCTTTGCCTCGATAAGCTCACGCTCGAGCGTCTTAAGCTCCTGGGTTGGGCCGTGTTTCTCTTGTTCAACCGTACCCCTCGTATGTTTTAAATAAGTTTCCTCCCTTTTGAAATACTCCTTGTAGAGCGTCTTAAGCGCCTCTCGCATTTCATTCGCTTTCTCGACTTTTTCCACCTGCTTTTTCAAGAATTTTAGATGCGGTAAAATTTCCCGACGAAGTGACTCAACCTGCTTGATATTCTCTTCTGTTTTTGTAAGTTTCCGCTCACTCTCTTGCTTTTTATACTGATAGATCTTAAGACCGAGCGCATCCTCAACCATCTCTCGTCGCTCTCTAATATTCGCATTTAGAATTCTGTCGGCCTCACCCTGAGAGATGATGTGGTGCCCCGAAGCGCCGATATGGGCTGCGGCCAAAAGCTCGCTAATATCCTTGAGCCTCACTGAACTGCCGTTAATCAGGTACTCGTTGGAAGAGTCGCGGTGCACCACCCGCTCAAGCGACACTTCGTCAAAATCAATCGGAAGGATTCTTTTTTCATTATCAAACACCACCTTTACCGATGCGCGATTGAGACGTCCGGCCGATTGTGAGCCATTAAAAATGAGATCTTCTCCACGCTTGCCTCGCATCGATTTGATGGACTGCTCACCCAGTACAAAACGAAATGCTTCAGCGACGTTCGATTTGCCGGAACCATTGGGTCCGACAATCGAAGTAATCGGTGCGGCAAATTCCAAACTCGATTTTTTAGCGAAAGATTTAAAGCCTGAAATTTCGAGACTCTTCAGATACATACAGTATATTTTAACTTTTTTCCATCAATTAAAAAAGCGTTGTGACGCTTTTGTTAATGCTGTACTACCTACGTTTACGAAATATTCTGATTTCTGGAGACATATCGCTCTGAAAGTATAAAAGTTATGATAAGGAGAAATGCGGTAAGTGCCATCATAGGGATAGTGATGTAGCCGAAATTCATGACGAAACGCTGGGCACAGGAAACAGAATAACCGACGGCTCCACACGAACCTTCAGGCACGATACCGAGCTGCATAAGGTAGTGATAGAGAGCGATGATTGCTCCAATCACCGAAAGCAGAAGTGCGTACGGCGCAATCAGCACCTCTTTTCGCTTAAGTGCAAGACCGAACATGAACACAAGTGGATACATGAGAATACGTTGATACCAACACAGCACGCATGGTGCATACCCAAGAATATTTGAATATGTAAGGCTACCGAGCATGGCGATAAGTGAAACGATGAAGGAAAAGAGGAATGCTCGAGTACCAAGAAACCGGATAAACTTTTTATCCGTACAATATGAGACAATAGCAAGCACTAATCCAAGCTGCCCCACAACGACGAGAACCGACAATAGTATGTTAACGGTAGAAGCAAGAGTCATTATGGTAGTACGCAGCTAGTTTTTTCCGCAAGCGTGGCGAGGGCCACCTCTCCTGTCAGACGAGAACCATCGGCAAATTCCCATGTCGGATAACTTGCGACTTTCTTTTCGATGCACACCGGTAGCTGTTGCTGACCATCTGGTGTCGAACATTCAACGTACTGTAATTTGCTTGCCGATTTACCGAATAGCTTCTTTTGATTCTGACAATGAGGGCACCAAAACGCGCCGAAGAACGTCGCACCCTTGTCTTTAAGACAGGTTGCGAACGTATCATACTTACCCGGCGTCATCGCAGAGTAGGTAAATAATCCTGCAACTATCAAAACAATAATTATGGCCCATGTATATGTTTTCATAAGGAAGATTATAACAAATTAAGACAGAATGTTGTAACTAATTTTCTTTCCCGATATAGGCCTTGAAAGCTTGGAAAGTATTCGCTGTATTGAACTCAGGATTTCCAAGTGTGCTCACCGGTGCCCCCGCTCCCGAAGGTGGAGGTGGAGGATTTCCACCAGATGGTGGCTGTCCGCCCTGCATACCTTGAGGAGATCCACCCTGAGGCGCACCGCCTTGCGGAGGAAGCATCATCCCCCCATCTCGAGGTTGAGGTCGCGATCCATTCATAGGTTGAAATTGTCCTCCTGGTGGATTCGTAGGGCGATTCTCAAATCCCTGCTGACCCTGCGGGCGAGGCGTGCTGTTTGGAAACCGCTCATTTGATCCGTCTTGTTTTTTAGGATCAAACTGACCCTGAAACTGTCCTTGTGGTATATTCTTTTGCATGTTTTCAGGACGGAAATTATCTCCCCCTTGTGGTGGACGAGGACCTTGCGGGTTTCCCTTTATATCTCGTTGCTCTCCCACTACGCCACGCTGTGGATCACTCCGATCTCCCCCGTTATTATCATTGTTATCCACGACCCCTTCCTGCTTGCCTTGGAATTCCTGTGGCCTGACTTGCCTGTTATCCTTTGGATTCGGCATTCGCCCCTGCTCACCCCCTCCGCACTTCTCAGGATTTTCAGCACACAATTTCTCGCACTCCTCCGGACTCGCGCATCCTGCCGGTCCTTTGAAATTACCCGGCTGTCTACCCGACTCAACCATTCCCCTCTGCGCTGGTTGAAACTTCTGGCATTCTTCAGGATTGTCGGCGCAAAACTTCTCGCATTCTTCCTTGCTCGTACAACCTCCTGGCCCCTTAACGTCACCTTGCATTTCGCGAGCTTCTCCAAATTGCCCTCGTTGTCCAGACTCAACCAAACCTTTCTCTTTCATCTCTTCAAATCTCGCCTTATGTTCACGGAAATTTTGAAGCATCTTCGTCGCTTCCTCTGACTTTACTGCCCCATGTTCAGCACCGAACGCAATACATGTTTCGGTGTTATCGGGACTGTTGCAGAACGTACGACATTCCGTCTCACTTTTACATCCTCCTGGCCCGCCGTTTTTTGCAATTTCTTCCTTTATGGAATTACCTTTTTCAAATTGTTCCTCATCTTCAGGCTTGATAAAGCCTTTGCTCTTTGCAAATTCAAAACATTCTTTTTGGTGGACAGGATCAGAACAATATTCTCGGCAAGCCTCCCCTTTACAGCCTCCAGGTCCAGCTTCATTCTCAATAGCTTTGAATTTCTTCATCCGTTCCGCTTCTTCTTTGGTAATGAAGCCGTGCTTTAGGCCAAACTCGGTACACTCTTCGCGATTGTTCGGATCAGCACAGTACTTTTTACAGGCTTCTCCTCGGCATCCTCCCGGCCCTGGTTGGGCTACAAATTTTTTAGCCTTTTCTACCTCCTCTTTTTTCATCAGTCCCCGGCTTTCCGCAAACGAAAGACACGATTCCTTATTCGTCTCAATATCACAATACGCCTTGCAAGCTTCTTTACTTTCGCACCCTCCAAGATCGGCCACCGGAAAAGTAATCGATGACTCTTGTGCATACGCGACTGAAACTGTAGCCAATAGGAGTATTAGACCGCAGATACAAAGTAGTTTTTTCATAATTATTCAAATGGGTTAGTTTTTACCGACTCGTAAGGGTTTTCGGCTGGTTTTTCATACGGATTGACAGTCGTTTCTTTGATAGGGTTGAGTGCTTCGGCCTGTACCTTAAGTGCAGCATTCTCTTCTGCTTCTGCTGCTGCATTTAATGTTGCCGATTGGGGAGTTGTACTTCGCGCACCAAAGAAGATAAGTACTCCAACAATAACGACCGCCGCCGCGATAATGACGATCTTCGTCGTGTTGTGTTGCTCGTTCATACGAATGAAAAAATAATAGTAAATACTCAAAGAAAAAATGAGAATGTATCTATGATACACCCTCATCTTTTAAAAGTTATTCACATTGTCGACTATTTCTGCCTCGAAAGCTGCTGAAATTCTTGTTCGAATTTTTGAAGGTCCTGGGTGTGTTTTCGCTTTTGCTCCTGTAAATGAGGAATGTCGCTTCGTTCAACTTTTCTCAGTTCAGTTTCGAGCGTAGCCATTTCTTTCTTTTTTTCATCAATCAGTCTTTGCAACTCGACTTTACGAGTCTCCTTTTGCTGAAGTTCGGTATTTTCTTTTTGTACCTCGTGCTTTAACTCATCAACGTGTTTTCGAGCCTCCTCAAACGCTTTTTTAATTTCTAGATTTTCCATAAAAATGATGATCAGTGAATTGGTATATAGTATACCAGAAAATATTATAACGGTTCCTCGATGTCAACGTGGCAGGTTGACATCCGACATGAATCGATAAAATAGCTTTGGATGCGAGGCGCCGGCGAGTGAGGGTGCGACGACGGGAAGCACCCGCAAGACCTTTTGAGGTACTTTCCGAAGTATCCAAAAGGTGTACTGTTCCTGTAAGGAATTGCGACCAAGCTGTATGAATATACTGCGCGTGTGAGGAAGCGAATACGTGGAGCTTCCGCAAGACTCATTGAGATCTTTTCAGAAAGATCCAATGAGTGGACAGTCCCTGTAGGGGAGCAAGCGGAGCCGGCAACAAAGCAGACGAAGTTATTTTATCGGTTCAGAACCAATTTTTAGCTTCAAGACCCTTACGTGCCGCCTCCTGCTCCGCCTCCTGCTTTGAGAGTCCTTGTCCAACAGCTACTTTGTTTTCACCGAGAAAAACTCCTACAGAAAATTCTTTGCTATGATCGGGACCGGTTTCCTTAAGCGTTTTGTACGCCGGTGTTAAACCGACAACCTCTTGTGCTTTTTCCTGAAAAAGACTTTTAGCATCAATCCAGAGTTTTTTACGGATAATTTCTTCGATATCAATGATACCGAAAATATTTTTCTCTATGAATTTCTTGGCACCGTCGTAGCCGTGGTCAAGATAGATCGCACCAATAATCGCCTCCATGGTGTCCGCAAGAATGATGGCGCGAGCGCGACCGGTATCTTTCGCCTCCCCTTTTGAGAGAAGTAGAAATTCATTAACCCCAAGGTCGGTCGCGGCCTTTGAAAGACTGTGCGTGTTCACAATCGCCGAGCGGTACGCCGTAAGCTCACCCTCATTTTTCTCGGGATATTTTTTATACAAAAAGGATGTCACCACGAGCTCAAGCACCGCGTCACCCAGAAATTCCAGACGTTCGTTGTGTGCCAAGGATGAGCTTTTATTTTCATTGATGTATGAACGATGAACAAAGGCTTGTTTGAGAAGCCCTTTATCGTTAAATGTAGTCCCCGACTGGTGTTCGAATTGTTGGAAATCTATACTCATGGGAATTCGTAATCACCAATAACCAAGAAACAAATCCCAAACAAAATGATTGGATATTTGAATTTGTTTGATTATTGTTTCTTGGTGTTTGATTATTTTACGCTGCTTTCTTTCTTGGTTGGTTTTTCCGTTAGCAGCGTAATCGCCTTCGTTACAATGGGCAATATATCACCGTAAAAATTTAAATCAAGAATTTGCGAAAGCTTGAACCATTTGCAGTCATCGAGGCCGCCGCTTTCTTTATCGAGGTTGAGTGTACCGTAGGTTGCCTTTCCTAGAAAATACACCACTTGTTTGCGGATTTTACCTTTCTCCGGATCAGACGCGACATACTCGTTACTTCCCAGTTTGTCTTCGGCTTTTACCGGCGTACCGATTTCTTCTGAAACAGCTCTCTCTGCACCTGTTACCTCGTCTTCATCTTCTTTAATATGACCTTTTGGCAGCGTCCAATGACCGAAAATATCATGCACGAGAGCCAAATACGTTTCACCCTTATCATCTGCATACACCACAGAGCCACAGAGCTTTTCAATAGGCATCTGATCGAACGGCACGTTCTTGATTACTTTCTTTTTAGAGACAGCATCCTTGCCTGGTTCGCCAATTTCTTTGTACACCGAACCAAGCACTCCATTCACAAATTTACCGCTGTTCTCTCCGCCGAAAGCTTTGGCGAGCTCGATGGCTTCGTTGATGGCTACCTTTGCAGGCACCTCGTCGCGGTTGGCAAAGAGGAGCTCGAATAATCCGATACGCAAAATATTCCGATCGACGATGGAGATTTTGTCGATCGGCCAGTCGGGAGCAGCCTTAGTAATGATAGTATCAAGATCGGGCCGCTTTTCGATGATGTTATCCATGAGCGTTGAGATGAACGAGAGGTCACCTACGCCAGGTGCAAACTCCAAAGCATTGCGAGCGACAATATCACGAGAGTTGGCAGAAGCGACTCCCCTAAAGTCCCACTCGAAGAGTGATTGTAAGACTATTGACCGCGAAAGATGTCTATTTGCCATGCTCTTTTTTTGTAAATAACTTCATGTAATGAACTCACACTCTCTATTCTACCCTATTTACTATTTTCCGCCTTGTGCTGTTAGCTCTTTCTGTCGTGCCTTCATCTTTTTCTCTTTTTTACTGACTGCTGCCTTAACGTCGATCACGACTTTGCCATTATACTTACCGCACTGTGTACAAGCTCGGTGTCGAAGATGCGGCGCACTACATTCAGGGCACCTTGAAAGGAGTACGTCAGAAAGCGCGTGATGTGCTCGTCTATTATCCCGGTGGGACCGGGTTGCCCGCATTCGGTTAACCATATTGCCAAGAGTATACCTTATATGCGTAAAAAGGCAATATCTGATTATCAATATCTAATTTTCAACGAAATTCCTTAAAAAGCTCCGGCGATGTATGGGAGAAAGACCGAACTTTTTGATACGAGCGTAATGATCGCTCGTGCCGTACCCTTTATGATCTTCAAATCCGTACAGAGGATATTTTTTTGAAAGCTGCGTGAGTTTCCGATCTCGCACAACCTTTGCCGCAATCGAGGCAAGACCTATAACAGGCTCCTTCTCATCCCCTTTGATAATGGTTTCCTGATGTTTAAATTCAGCGGGCGCTTTGAGTAGCCCGTCGAGCACCACCCTGCACTCGAGCGGATTGAGGGCGAGTTTTTGGAGTGACAAGCTAATTGCTTTTGTGATCGCATATGACAAACCTCGCCTGTCGATAACTTTTTCACTCACAAAAGAAACTGCAAAGTTTAGAACGCCTTTTTCACGCAGTACACAGATGGTGTCGAACCACGTTTCCCTCTCTTGTGATGAAAGCTTTTTGGAGTCGATACCGCGTGGCAGG
>DATDYB010000031.1:0-6639 GCA_036517115.1 Minisyncoccota bacterium
CACAACAGTGCATCCTGACGGAGTCTACGCTATCGGTCTTGAGGGCGTGCAGTGGAACACAGGTTCGGGTGGCAACAACTACACCACCGTCTTCATGGCTGGCGATACGGATTGGAGAACTTCGGGAGTTTCGTTCCCTTAATAAAGGAATTGAAGAATATATCCACAGCACGAGCTTAGGATAGTTCTCTAAAGCAAAACCCCCTCACTTATGTGAGGGGGTTTTGTGTTGTTCAAAACTCTGCTTTGTTCTTTTCTTCATCTAGCTTACAATAACAGCATGAGACTTTTCGATACCACTTTTTTTAAATTTGTTTTTGGTTTTACCGCAATGCTCATGCTTGGTTTTATAGTGCTTGCTTGGGTAGGATACAGTGAAATACAAAAAGAAGGAGAATTAGCAAGACCGGCACTGGTCAGCGAGTCAGTTCGATGATATTCACAACATAGGAACACTATATCAACTAGTTATCCACAGTTTATTACGACGAGCGAGGAGGCCTACCGTTAGTGATAGGCACCTGTAGACGGCGCGTGAATGATTCTGACCATTCACAGCGTCCGAGTCGACGTCGTATCAAAAGGTACACCTTTTATTAACTTCTTATCCCGACTATGAATTTCTCAATAGTATTGCGGGGAAAAATGATATCACGAGGTATAGCGATTATTCTTGTGGGGCTAAGTGGAATAACGGCGTTTGCCGCCACTGATGTTATCACCAAAATTACTGTAACTACTCCTACCCAGCATATTGCGAAAAATGCAGTATCGACCGCGTTAACAGTACAGACGCAAAACGCGGTAGGTGAAGCAGAAAAAGTAAGCGAGACAACAGACATGAGTGTGATCTCATCTTCCTCTTCTGGTGAATTTTCGTCTAATGCAAGCACATGGAAATCGGTAACCACCTTGGTGATGAGTACTAATTCGGCCAATCGCACCGTATACTACAAAGACAGCGCGGATGGTGCGCATACTCTGACGTTTACCGCAAAAGGACGAACGAGTGGCAAGGAATGGACGACGACACAGATAATTACCGTCGGTACTATTTCTGATCAGGGCTCTCAAACCGCGACCTCCACTAGTGACATTGCAGGCGAAACTCCAACGGATGTAGGCAGTGATTCGAAAAATACTTCCCCAATCTCTACTCATGGGAGCGGGCAGGAATTGAGCGATATGGTAGCTAAAGATGTATTGTTGAAAGTGAGTGCGGGCCGTAAACGCATGGGGCATACCGGATCACCTGTCTTTTTCGATGCTGATTGGAGTTTCACCGGCGGTCGGGATGGTATCCGTTTCGTGTGGTCATTTGGCGACGGCACCTCAGGAGACGGAGAACGTATATTTCATGCGTACGCCTTTCCTGGAGAATATGTGGCGATCGTAAATTCATACGCAGGTAATTACCGTGCGGTATCGCGTACTACCGTCACGATCGTTGATTCGCGTGTGTCGGTTACAAACAGTACCGATGAATTAATTGAATTGTATAATGCCGCCGAACAGGAAATAAATTTAAGCGGTTGGACGCTCCGTCAAGGAAATAGGACGTACGCGATTCCGATTGACACGATTCTTTTGCCAAAAGTCTATATGCGGATCGCGCGAATGATTACTCGGTTGCCTAATGAAGGGGCGCTCTCTCTCGATAACCCTTCTAGCCGCCCGGTTATGACGTTTGGAGTGCCTCAAACGGATGGACGCTTCACCGCAGTCAGAGAGACAGAACCAGAGCTTGAAGCAATTAAACAGCGACTGGCGCTCATTATGGCCGATCCTCCTCTCATTAGGGAGTTGGCAACATCCGATAACACACGAGAGCTAGCTAAGGCAGAAGAGCAAGACGCGAAAGATGTCACTAGACCGACAATAATAAACAATGTGGCGAATGTAGTCTTTGCTTCCGCGAGCACCACTGAAAGAGCCGCTGTGATAGGAGTCTCTCGACCGTCGTCCCGCTTCGGTAATCTGTCGATTGTAAAGTGGATAAGGGGATTGTGGGGTAAATATTGACAAAAAAATCTGCTTCGCGTACCATCTTTTCATAGGCCACAGACAGCAGACATCGGGCGAATGCCCCTATAAGATCTGCCGAGGTACACTCCGCATAGCGGAGTCCTCTCTACGCCTTGGTCGAGAAATTGACAATTCTGATTGTCATCCCCGCGGATGCGGGGATCCAGACTGGATTCCCGTTTTCACGGGAACGACAGTAGATTGTCGTTTTACACTTTACATTTTTAACTTATTACATGGCATTATCAAAACAGCAGAAAAAGGATTTATGGGAAAAGCTCTCGGATGTTACCAAAGAGGCGAAATCCATTGTATTTGTCAATTTTCACCAGTTGAAGGTGGCCAATGCAACGATCATCCGACGCAAACTCAAAGCAGAAGGAATTAAATTCTTGGTTGCGAAAAAGACGATTACGAAAAAAGTCTTTGCAGAAAAGGGTTATGAGGGTACCATCCCTGAATTAGAAGGGGAGCTTGGATTAGCGTACGGCACTGATTTAGTCGCGCCAGCTAGGGAGATTTTTGACTTTCAAAAGAAGTTGAAAGATCAGGTATCTATTATGGGCGGAGTATTTGAAGGAAAATACATGAGCAAAGAAGAAATGCTCTCTATCGCTACTATCCCTCCTCAAAAGACCCTTCATGCTATGTTCGTGAATGTCATCAATTCTCCGATTCAGGGCTTTGTGATGGCTTTAAACGAGATTGCAAAAAAGAAGACAGCATAATTAGTATTAATTACCCGTTACTATGGAAGAAACAAAAGTAGAAGTTCCAGCAAAGTTCAAAGACCTTGTCGAGACTATTGAAAAAATGTCCGTCCTGGAATTGAATGAGCTTGTGAAATTATTGGAAAAGAAATTCGGCGTATCAGCGGCAGCGGTTGCGGCACCAGCGGCAGCGGCGGGACCTGCGGCAGAAGAGAAAACAACTTTCAATGTTGAGCTTACTGAAGCGGGAGCTCAGAAGATTGCGGTTATTAAGGTGATCAAAGAAGTGCTTGGACTAGGCCTTAAAGAGGCGAAGGACCTTGTTGACGCGGCACCGTCAAAGATCAAGGATGGTATGAAGAAAGAAGAGGCAGATAAACTCAAAAAAGATATTGAGGCGGCCGGAGGAAAGGTAACTTTAAAATAACGACGTTATTTTAAAGACCTTTCCGGAGGTGCCGCATTTGCCCCACCCGGGCAAATGCGGCCAAGGAGGAGACCTATTTGAAACAAAACCGCCCCTGGGCGGTTTTGTTGTATAAAAAAACAAGGTCGAACCTTGTTATACTGCCAGACTTTGCTCGGCAGGACGTCTTTTCGGACATGTACAGTTTGATACCCGTTGGCTCTGGTCCCCTGACTTGACTCCATGACACATCGGGCAATATTTCCGTTCACACCTATTACATTGGTGATCGTCCACTTCTCCTGCTCCGCAGGCGGGGCAGGAACCCTCACATCCGCATTCACTCATACGATAATCCTTTCCAGGTACATACAATCACATCAAGCACTATTGTCAAGCCTATTAAATTCTCTCCTGGAGATGTAGAATAAGCCCCATGGAAAATCTTGGAAAATTATTCGGCGGTATAGCAAAGGTTAAGTTAATGAGACTTTTCCTTTTCAATCCTGACGCAAGTTATGATCTTTTAGACATTATTACCCGGACTAAGACAAAACCTCGAGAAACAAAGGAGGAAGTCATAAATCTTCAAAAACTCGGTTTATTAAAAAAGAAAGGATTTTATAAAGACTTTATGAAGAAGAAGGGTAAGAAAGAGACAGTGGTGAAGAAAAAAACATCCGGATGGAGTCTCGATGGTTCGTTTCCATACATGGTCGCGCTCAAAAATCTACTTATTAATGTTACGTTGCCTGCTCATGAAGATATTGCCAGGAGAATTGGTCACACTGGAAGAATTAAGCTTGTACTCTTCTCAGGTGTCTTTATTCAGGACTGGGACAGCAGAGTGGATCTTTTGGTGGTGGGGGATGGGATCAAGCACGGTAAGCTTGAGAATGTCATCCATACTCTTGAGGCAGAAATTGGCAGGGAACTTAGGTATACGGTATTCGATACCCCTGACTTTCATTATCGCCTAAGTATTTATGACAAGTTGGTGCGAGATATTCTCGATTACCCCCACATCAAAGTAGTCGATAAATTAGGCGTTACCGATTAGATTTTTCTGTTCGTTATAGCGAGAGTAGTTCTAAAAAAGTGGCTACGCAGCGCGGCGGCGCGGAGTCCAAGGAAATTTTTCACCAGAAAAATTATCCGGCCACTTTTTTAGAACTACCTGAGCGTGGTTTTTCCACAGTCTCTGTATAACCACTCTACTGTAGGGTGGTATAATGTTCTGCATATAATGTAAAGGTGTAAAAAGGTCGTCGGATTCCGAGAATGTTCGGTAAACCGTACTACATCACATTTTTAAGTGGAGTTTAATAATTTTTTAAAATAATAATATGATATTAGAAACGTGGAGCACAATCCTCACCAAGTCATTTCAAGGCATTTGGCTAGGATTTGCAAACTTTGTACCGGATCTCATTATCGCGATCATTATATTCATCATTGGATGGATCGTAGGATCACTAGTGGGCAAGCTCGTGGCTCAAATTTTGAGTTCACTTAAGATCGATCAGGCGCTCAAGAGTGCAGGATTTGATGATGTAGTTAAGCGAGCGGGCCATGACCTCGATACGGGAGCTTTCCTCGGTGGCCTAGTAAAGTGGTTTATCATCGTAGTATTCCTTGTTGCATCCGTTGATGCACTCGGTCTTACTGATGTGAACCTCTTCCTTCGAGATGTGCTCGGCTATTTGCCACGAGTCATTGTTGCAGTGCTCGTACTTCTATTGGCAGTCGTCATCGCAGATGTAATGCGCAAGATTGTTGTTGCATCCGCAAAGGCTGCACATATTCAATCAGCAAACTTCTTGGGTACTGTGACCAAATGGTCAATCTGGATTTTCGCAGTACTTACCGCACTCGTGGAGCTTAACATTGCCGTATCTTTCATCAACACACTCTTTACCGGCGTTGTTGTCGCTATTTCTCTTGCGGTTGGTTTGGCGTTCGGTCTTGGAGGTCAGGATGCTGCAGCTAAATCTATTGAGAATTTCAAGGATGAAATTGCTCATCATAAGGTGTAGTTAATTAGACACTCAGCAAATTAAAATCGCCCCATCGGGCGATTTTAATTTGCTGAAAAAAGATGTATGGTTGATTTAGTTGACATTAAAAATACCCTCATATATACTCTCTTTATCAGAAATATGTTGATTAACCCTAGAACAAGCGATTAAGATAAACTTTTGAATAAAAGGTTCGTCTTAAGCCGCTTCAGACAGCGGTTTTTCATTCCAGGACGACTGACATTTGAAAAATAACCGAGCACTGATTTTGGCACTTCAACCCTCTTAGTTACTCATGATGGTTGAGGATTCGAAATTAGGCTGGAGCTTGTGAGAAAACGGTTGTCGAAGCGAGAAGTTGTTTTTTGAGGCGAGCGGACGGTGAGGAAAGCGAAGAATACCCTAAGGTATTTTGAGATTTTCGAACCGCTTCGCGCAGCCCAAAAAACAACTTTATAGCCGGCAAGGGTTTTTGAACAAGCTCTAAACCAGACTAAATCATGCTTTTTTGTGAAGTGATGCTCCATTGAAGTTCTGAAATTAGTGCTTGGTTTATCCTGTCCCGCTCAAGAGTAAGTTCGTACAATCGTACGGATGGTCTTTTTGTCGGTGGAGACAGATATAGGTAAATCGTGCTTCGCGGAGAGCGGAGTGCGATGTTGTTGTAAGTAAGAAGTAAGTTAAGTAGTTTTTTAATTTCCTAATAGGAAATTAAGAGCATATGGTGGATGCCTTGGCTCTAAAAGACGATGAAGGACGCAGCATGGCGGCGATACGCTTCGGGGAGGTGCCTAGCAACCGGCGATCCGAAGATGTCCGAATGGGGAAACCCCTCCGTGTAAACGGAGACTCTGGAACTTGATTCCAGAGAGTGCACCCAGGGAAGTAAAACATTTCAGTACCTGGTGGAAAATAGAACAATTGTTATTTCCTTAGTAGTGGCGAGCGAAAAGGAAAAAGCCCAAACTCAACTTTAAACGTACGGTGCAAACGAAAGTTTGTTCTGTATGATTAAAGTTGGGGGTAGTAAGACAGCAACTTCGGTTTTATATCGAGGAAAGTTAAAAAATATTTCGTTAGCAGAATCTGCTGGAAAGCAGAGCCCCAGAGGGTAATGGCCCCGTAAGCGAAAATGAAATATCTTTCTTGTTGCTGTTCTTGAGTACCTCGAGACACGAATAGCTCGGGGGAATCTGCCGGAACTAACCGGTAAGGCTAAATACTTTTGGAGACCGATAGTGAACTAGTACCGTGAGGGAAAGGTGAAAAGCAGCCCGGTGAGGGCGGTGAAATAGACCTGAAACCATATGCTTACAAGGAGTCGGAGCGGTGTTGCACAAAATTTGCAAAGATTTTGTTGATTTTGTGCAACACCGTCACGGCGTGCCTATTGAAGAATGAGCCAACGAGTTAATATGTGCTGCAAGGCTAAGCCCGTGGTAGGGCGGAGCCGCAGGGAAACCGAGTGTGAATAGCGCGT
>DATDYB010000032.1:0-5649 GCA_036517115.1 Minisyncoccota bacterium
AGCTCCTGCACCCGTGTCTCGAGTGAAGTGGTTCGTATAAATTCGTAAGCAATAAATCCCGCAAAAATGACAGCGATGCCCCCGAGTGACAAAGCAAAAAAATAAAAATTTTTGAGCCCCATGGGCACGTATTGTAACATGGGGTACCGAAGTTCGAACTTGTACGATAGGGGAATAAGAAAAGAAAGGAGCCCGGGCAGTGTAGCCGGGCTCCACCGATGGTTGTTGGCCTCAGCTTTCTCAGCTGTAGGGTCTGTTTATGAGTGCACAGGGAATGGTGAAATTTTTGAAAAAGCCATAGGCACAGACATGGGCAGGGTCTACCTTCAACGAAGTGCTCACTGCATCGGGATTTACGAGTTTAGTGTCTTGTTGAAGATCGTACCAGTTGCCGTCGATTTTGACGGCGTAGCCATGGGGACTTGTCTTACTGTACTTCCAAACGGTTGCGCGGCATTCACCAACACCACAGGAACATTTCATGCTGGTGAACAGCTCTTGGTATGAATTATGCAACTCGTTGTGTTTGTACCCCTTATCTCCCGGCTGCATCTCGTCAGACATTCCCATGAGGGGCAGGATTCCAGCAAGGACCACTGCCGCTAAAAGAACTATCTTTCTTTTCATAGCAAAGTGTCCTCTGCTGTTGTGCTGCTCATTGCAACCTATCCTAAAAGGAGTAGGAAAGTCAAACAGATCCTGACTTTGTTTCAAGACTCCGCTTACTGAAGGGTGCCTGCCCCGTAGCTCCGCCAGAGGCGGATGGTACCGAGGTTCGAACTTCAATAGTTGTATAAAACAGAAACCCGCTCGACCAAAAGCCAAGAGGGCTCCTGGTTCGAGCGGGTCGATTACGCGTCATCGAGCGCACACTTGTTCGAACAGTACACGGCGACCTGCGCCGGTGGAATGGGGTTGTTGCACCCATCTCGGTAGCACTTTCTTCCGTCCGGGTGGTTGGCAGGCGTGAGCCAGCCGCGGTTCTGGCATGTCGAGCATCCCCTGCCACCGCACTTGCCGCATTGAACAGCGTTAGGCGGAAAGCTCTTGTCCTTCGGGATATCTATCTTCTCTCTCCTCAAGAAGTGCTCACATGCTTTTTACTATATACATGTAAAAATAGCAACTCTACTGTCTGGATGATATTCGAACTTGTCTTGTCAGCAGTTAAATATAAAAGCCACCGAAGAAATCGTGAGTAAAAACTACTTCACCTTTGTATAAAATATCTTCGTGTCCTAAAAATTTTGAAATGTCCCCATTCCACTTGACTCGATACATCCAGTCATCATTTTCATATTCTGATGGACCACGAGGCTGAAACTCTTTTTGTTTCTCACCTGCGGACATTGCTTTCTTTAGGAAATTGAAAGTTTGATGTGTAAAATCCACATTGCCATGAAATTTCTTTTCCATACCTCCACCATAGAGAGATGACCAGATTGGCTTATTTTTGTGCCACACCGTTTCTCGTCCCCAGGACTGGAAATGTCCACTGTAACTATCTTTATAATAAAAATCACCGCTTCGGTATTCCAGCTCATGAAATCCTTTTTCACTCGGGTTAGCTATTTCGTTTCCTCCGCCAGCGTATGTTTTTAGAGACGCTTCGCCTATAAAGCTATTCAACTTTGCGAGAAATTCTGTGTCCATGTGTGCAAGTATATCAAAAGTTCTGATGTCTAACTGGGGTATCAAAAGTACCCTTGAAGATAAGGCTAAAAAATCTGCTTCCCGCACGGGTCTGTAACCTGCGAGCGCAAGGTCATTGAGAGCTTCTTTGGCGATTTTGGCTCTGTGTTTTTGACGGGGACGGGTCAGTTTACACCAGCATCTTCAAAACTGCTTTTTGAAGAAATTTGGTGGCTTTTACCAAATCATCTTTTTTGTATTTTCCATGAGGCTTGTGATGTAAACAATGCCTAACGTGGGTCGCCGGCGATTCAACCTTACCGCGAGGATGTTGAATTTTTTTAAGTTTCTTGAACTTAGAAAAAAGCCACGCATCTACTGTCCTCGCACTTCCGAATTTAGTTTCAAGTTTTCTATACAAGTCGAGAAATATTTCCTCTGGACTAGGGGTTGGGTTCATGATCTTGTAGAAAGCCGGATCAAATTTATATAGCTTTTGCAACATCACGTCCTGCCGCGCCTTAAGACGTTTTTGTTTATATGCACCCTCGATTATAGCCGATTGGTATGCAATATATTGTGCATCTGTGGCATCAACCCCTTTTTCTATCTCCTTTTCAAGCTCCTTGGAGAAACTTTGATAGAAACGCCCAAGCTTACTTTCCTTGCCTCCAAGGTTGCCTTTTTCGATGAGCTCAGAAAGAAGCAGGTATAATGAGACTATGCTTGCCCTATTCTTGAGATACGGAGATTGGTTAGGGAACATTCGATTGAGATAGTCGAGAACAGATTTCAACTTATTAAGACGTGTTTTTAGCCTGAAGCCGCCTTCGTCTATCTTCCGGTATGTCTTAAGCATGCTCTCGAGCCGCGTAAGAGTTATATCAGTTACGCCTTCAATCTCCAGGAAGCAAAGTTGGGCACAGACCGTGAAGTACGTATAACGCTTGTCTTTTAAAGATGTCTTGTTTTTTAAAAATGGGTGCCTCGCGAGAATCTTCAAGCGATTCTTTAGCTCACTATCAACTGCCATTAATTTCTCACCCGAATTCAGGGGCGACCCAAGTTGGAGACGCTTAAATAACTCGCCTACCTCACGGTCATTATCCGCTGTTACTTCTTCAATGTGGATGGCATAAGCATCCAGCGTCTTTCTGACGGTAATTGGTAAGTCCTTATAAAACTTTCCTTGAAGTTCTTTGGAGTTCTTGCCCAACGGAAACTCATTGTCAAAAAAACTAAAAATCGCGTTAAGTCGTTGCTTCCCGTCTATGCATTGATAGTTTTTTCCAATCCTGTCCGTACTGGAAAGGTAAAAATAAAATTTTGGAATGCCCCAGTCTCGAAGAATCGTATCTATAAAATATTGTTGTTTATGAAGAGGCCAGACTTTTTCCCGCTGAAAATCGGGGTCAAGGTCAATCCTATCTCGAATTTTGTAGATTTGACCTATTTCTTCTTTTATTGGTTTTGTCTTCATGCGAGCCGAGTTTTGGGCTTCATACTGACTGGCTCCAGTATACGATTTCGCTCGAAACCCGAACCCTTGATTTCTCGCGCCTCGCGGACTCGGCGCTCGCCCCGAGCCCTGTCCGTACTTCTTTTTCTTTGATATTCGCGGGGGGTATGCGGGCAATGCATGTGGGGCGGCAGGGCTCGGGGAATCCTCTGTGTGCTTGCCCCTCCCACCCGTGCGCGCACACTCGCCGCAAGTCGGAACAAACGGCCGACTCCCTACATTACTTCCTTAGAAATCTCTTTCGCTTCCGTCTTGTCTACCTCGAGAAGTGGAAAGCAACTCGGCAATTGTGTGATTTTGATTGCAGAAACTCCTCGCTGTTGCGCGAAGCCGTAGGCGAAATCAACGATACCTGCCTTGTCAAGAAGAACAGCAATCAAATGCGCGCAGGTCAGGAGGTTATTCGGTCGTCCAGCTGATTTCCCGTATGCCTTTCCTTTGGTATTGAGATTCTTCTGATATTTCACATCCTCGTTCAACGCAATCATTTCAAGATACTGCAAGAAAACTTCGAGCGGCACATTGAACATTGAGTGGATGTCTTTCTTTATTTCGTCCAAGATTTCTTCGCTCGGTGCATAAACTACCTTATCGCCTTCGATTTTGTGGTCGAGCATGAGCGCGGAACGCGCCAAGAGACATCCCAGCAATTCGAGCGAGTACTTGCTCTTGTTAGACATATGTTCGAGTTCGTGAAAAATATCACCGAAACTCGCGCTCTTCTCATCAAAAACGCCGTCTTTTCGTATGAACGGCCACATATCATAAATGTTGGGATTTTTCCTTTCCGTTTCTTTTCCCGGTTTGCCGACTCCGACTTCATATCCGTGTCTCGACCACAGGACATGATAGTTCATTTGACTTCGCGAAGAACCGCCCGAAAGAGACATGGCATCGTCAATACTCTTCGTACGAAGGGCTTTTGCTGCCTTTATCTCGACTGGGTCGAGTTGAAGAATTTTTGCTAGTTTCTTTGACATGTGTAGGTTATGGGGATAAGTCGATCTTGATCAAAACCCTCTTGTTTGATAGGATGGATATATGACTCGTTCCTTAAACCATACAACACGAAAAAAGGTACTGCAACGACGACCTCTTCGTGTCGTTGAGTTGTTTGCGGGCGTTGGTGGATTTCGCCTCGGACTCTCTGGAACGAATAGAACAAATAGCAAAAATTTTGAAACCGTTTGGTTCAATCAATGGGAACCTTCTACGAAGCGTCAGCATGCTCACGAAGTATATGTAGCGCGTTTTCCGAATGACAAAAACGAAATACGCGAACATTCAAATACGAATATTGCAGAAGCAGTAAGAGCAGCTCAGCGCGGTGATTTCAAAATTCCTGACCACGATGTATTAGTGGGCGGCTTTCCTTGTCAGGATTATTCCGTTGCGCGAACTCTAAGTCAGGCGGCTGGTATCGCAGGAAAAAAGGGAGTGTTGTGGTGGGAGATACGAAACATCTTAGAACTCAAACAAAAAGAAGGTAAACCTGTTCCGTATCTTTTCTTAGAGAATGTTGATCGTCTTTTGAAGTCGCCTGCTAGCCAGAGAGGTCGTGATTTTGCCGTCATGCTAACTACGCTATCCGACCTTGGCTATGCGGTGGAGTGGCGCGTGATAAACGCGGCTGATTATGGAATGCCACAGCGTCGTCGTCGCACATTTATTGTGGGCTATCATATGTCGAGCCCTTTATATGAAACTATGGGTGCAATCGACCCGCATCATGTTCTTATGAAGAAAGGAGTACTTGCTTCTGCGTTTCCAGTATCTCCGAAAAGTGCTTCAGTTGATGTCGGCTCACTCATCGGAAATTATGCTGATATTTCAGAGCGTTTCAATTCGGAGAATCCATCCGCAAGCCCATTTCACTCCGCAGGGATAATGAGTGGTCGTCAATTTCATACCATCCCCGTTCTTGCTTCCTACGATGGTTCCCATATAACTCTGGGCAACATTATTTTGAAAGAAAGAGATGTGCCTGAAGAATATTTTGTAAACGGCGATATGAGGCGATGGGAATATCTCAAGGGAGGAAAGAACGAGCCGCGCAAGGGAGCAAATGGTTTTGAGTTCACCTATACAGAAGGACCGATGGTTTTCCCAGACCCACTCAACAAACCCTCGCGCACTATCGTCACAGGAGAGGGCGGTAAAACACCTTCGCGTTTCAAGCATGTTATAAAAATGCGCTCCGGAAAACTTCGTCGTCTTACTCCTGTCGAATTGGAGCGTCTCTGTATGTTCCCCGATGACCATACGGATCTCCCGGGAATTTCCGATGTGCGCCGCGCTTTCTTCATGGGGAACGCTCTGGTCGTAGGTGTTATAGACCGTATCGGTAAAGCACTTGTACGACTCCACAAGCACTCAATCGAGCATGGTGTAGATGCGTTGCAGAATCCGACCCCGTCTCCGCTCGGTCCTAAGGCGGCAAGTCCAAATAGTAAGAGAGCGCCAGCCACTCTTTTTTAGTTCGTGATTTTTTCGCGCAT
>DATDYB010000033.1:0-12483 GCA_036517115.1 Minisyncoccota bacterium
TGGAGTGTCTCCGCTTCAAAACTCCTCGTGAGGCATTCGCACGTGAGCTCCAGAAACAAAACAAACCACGGGTGCGTGGTATGATGAAAAAGAAATTATTAGTTTAACTCAGGTGTTCGGATTCGGGGCTCCGTGTAGGAAAGAACGATCGTTGGCATGCTAACATTAATCATTCTGATTGTCAATAGTAGAGCTGGTAAAACCTGCAAATAACCCCCAGAACAAGAATGTCAGACATTCTTGTTCTGGGATCGGGGTGGTTTGGAGAAATTAAACCTTTAAAATTTTACGTGAACAACTTTACGATATCCTTGTAGGTAATAAAGAGCATGAAGAAAAGCAAGAGAGAAAATCCGACGGCGTTGACGGTGTTAGATATTTTCGGATTAATGGCTCGGCGAATAATACTCTCGATGGCAACGAAGAGGAGACGTCCCCCATCGAGCGCGGGGAATGGAATCAAGTTGATAATAGCCAAGTTAATGGAAATGAGTGCGGTAAAGGAGAGAAGGTAGGTGAAGCCAAGTTTAGTTGCATCACCCACAAGCCCTACAATACCTACCGGCCCGCTTACCGATGTCAGGTCGGCGCCGCCTCTAACTGCTCCCCAAATAAATTGGAAAAGACCGACGGATACACCTTTCACCATATGGATAGTCAGTCTGCCACCCTCGTACAGTGCGAGATGAAATGGGAGCTGTAGGGTTCCCGCTTTATCCATTGAAACGCCGATAATGGCGCGGTCTGGGACAAGCCCTTCTTGTGGAGTAACGGACACTTCTTTTCTCTCGTCTCCACGGGAATAGGTTACGGTGACCTCCTTATTTTTATTGCTGCTGATAAACTCTTGGATGTTCTCTACTTCAAGCGGTTCGGCAAGTGACATGGTGCCTGCTCTTAATGCAAGTAACCTGTCCCCTGCCTTGAGTCCCGCTGTCTCAGCGGGTGAATCCTTAGTGGTGCCAATGATAATGATGCGAGCGTCGGAAATTCTTGAAGCGTACACAGCGTAGTCTTCAGAAGAAGCTGCGATGCCTCCCAAGAAGCTCGCGCTCAAAAGTAGCCACGCAAAAATAATATTAAAAAGAATTCCAGCGATAAGCACTAACGCTTGAATATGTCGTGGTTTGTTCACAAAGCTCCGGCCGCTATCCGGCCCGCTCGTAGATTCCTCATCTGGATTTTCCCCGTGGATTTTTACAAAGCCGCCGAAGGGAATGAGGTTGAGTGAATAAGTGGTTTCCCCGAACCGTTTGCTCCAGAGCTTAGGGGGAAAACCAAGACCAAATTCATCGACGCGAATGCCGGACTTTTTCGCCACGATAAAATGACCGAACTCATGCACCAGCACAAGCGCCGCTAAGATGATGAGGAAGATGATGATGGACATGGAGAAGTTAAAAGTTAAAAATTTTAAATGCAAAGTTTAACACTAATTCAGTATCTCCTTCTCCTTCTTTGAATATAGCTCCTCAAGTTTCTTATTGGTGTCGTCAGTGATTTTTTGGAGCTCGGTTTTAAAACGAAACACATCGTCCTTACCAACGCCACCGGCTTTTTCTTGCGCTTGAATGTCTTTAAGCGCACCATCGCGATGGCCACGGAGTGTCACCTTGGCTTCCTCAAGCTTTCCTTTGGAAAGTTTTACCAACGCTTCTCGTCGTTCTCCAGTGAGATCAGGAAAGTTAACCCTAACGCCCTTATCATCGACAGCAAGTGATACGCCTAAATCAGCAAGCATAATTGCCTTTTCTATGTCTTTAGAAAGCGACATGTCCCACGGTGTAACACGGATACTTCGCGCATCGTCAACGGAAATGTTCGCTACCTGATTGAGCGGGACTTTGGAGCCGTACGACTCAACTTTCACCGCATCAAGGAGTGCGGGTGCAGCTCTTCCTGTCCGCACGGAAGCGAACTCTTTCTGAAGCCAACCCTCCACCTCTTTTGTTTTTGCTTTAAACTTTGAAAAATCGTACATGGGGAAGTATTAAGTAGTATGTATCAAGTATAAGGTATAAAACAAAAAAAGTCTTCGGTAAGTGGAAGCGAACTCTTCTCGAAAAAAGAGACTACGCAGTGAGGAAGCGAATGCATGGAGCTTCCGCAAGACCTTTTGAGACATTTTCTGAAATGTCCAAAAGGTGTACAGCTCCTGTAAGGAGGGGTGGCGCGGAGTCCAAGGAAGTTTTTCACCAGAAAAACTATCCGGTCTCTTTTTTCGAGAAGAGTGAGCGTTATTTACTCTCCCAAATCCCAATCCGCTCCCTCATCTTCAACGATCTCACTAGCTTTTTCGTGCAGACCATCCGTGCAATTGCACTCAAGGAGGTTTTGTCCCTCCTTCTCACAAAATTCAGACTGGCAAATACCGGTTTCTGCAGCTTCTCCGTGACAGCTGCCGGTACAAATAAAATGTTGCATAATGACCTTTATATTAAATTAGTGAATGTATTATATATAAGGTTTAAAAAAATGAAAGAGGAAAAGTGCACTCACATTGCTGCCAAAAAGAGACCGGATAGTTTTTCTGGTGAAAAACTTCCTTGGACTCCGCGCCGCCGCGCTGCGTAGTCTCTTTTTGGCAGCAATATTCGTTTTTGTTATAGGGATAGCGCCAGGTGTTCGAGAATCATTTTGACCGACGATGAACGGTCGTGTAAATAATTCCTGGAAGTGATGAGGGTCTCAAACACCATGGCTTCTTTTCGGCCAAGAGTATGTTTGTTATGTAGCGATTCCTCAATCGCGTTTAAAAAAGAGATTGCCTCTGCCTTTGTACTTCTTTCGTCGCTCTCTTCATCGAGATAGTTTTTGATCATTTCTAGACGTTCTGGTATTTTCAGAGATAAGAATCGTTCTGCGTCGAGTGTTCCACTTTTTCCAGCTTTCCCCTCTCCTTTAATGATGAGGAGTCTCGAAGCAAGCGTGGGAAGAAAAATGTCAGTCTGGGGCACAATAATAAAAAAGTGGTTACCGGGCGTAGGCTCTTCAAAAATTTTCAATAATGAATTTTGTGCTTCGCGGGTAATAAAGTTAGTACTCACCACAAAAACTTTTTTACCAGAAGGATTGAAGCTTTTTCGGATCGAGAGGTCCTTAAGAAGCCTGCCGTCATCAATCGACATAGCGTCGAAATCTCCTCTCCAATAGTCGGGGTTGTTGTTGATAGAAAAATCAAATTGATGAGTAAGGAAATCCTCGATCTGCGGTAGGATTTTTTCCTTGTCACCCTCGAGCGCGTAGGCATGGTGGATGGTCCCTTGCGTGCGGTAGGTATCAATAATAAGCTGCATGAGGCTATTGTATCATTTTGAGTATGAGACAAAAAGAAAGCGCGTTCACGAGGTGAACGCGCGATGCCATGACTGAAGGCTTAGATGGAAGTAGTAACTCCCCTCTACGCTTTCAGCCAAATGGCGTGGCCGCGGCGCCGGTCAGGAAACTGAAATATTGCCGGTGATGCCGTCGGGGCCAGGGTTGAGGTTGAAGTCAATAATCTTAATTTCCGGAATCAAGGCGCTTTGATGCGCGCCTGAAGGCGGAGACTCGAATTGAAGAAACTTCTTCACTTGTGGCCTTTCTCTTTGTTGTTTTTGTACTGTTGGCACCGAACTCTCAGTGCCCCATTTCTTACGTTTTTTAGTATAGCATATCTCGTTTATTGTGTCAACATTACTATCTGTGAATCAAAAATATCAAGGTAGAACCTTGATACTTTGGCGAAGCGAACCCGTTGCAGAAATTTTGTATAAATAGTGAGTCATCTGCAACGTACGGAGTCTTTTAGGAAAATTGGGTTGTGTGAGCTTCTCCATTCGGATGGAGGGCGAGTTCCCAATTTTCCGTGAAAAGACAATGATACGTTGTGAAGACGAGCGTTCGGGTACAAAATTTCTGCAACGGGTGAGCTATTTCTTCGATATAATCGTCTTTTTGTAGGTGTCCAAATGATCGAGAGCGATGCCGGTGCCTTTAGCGACGCAGAACAACGCGTCGTCAGCAAGGCGAGCTTTAACACCCGTCCGCCTGTAGACAAGCTCAGGGAAATTGCGGAGTTGTGATGAGCCGCCGGTCATGGTGATGCCGTGGTCGATGATGTCCGCCGCGAGTTCCGGCGGTGTTTCTTGTAATACGTCCTTGATCGCCTTCACCATATCACGAAGCTCTTTGGCGATTGCCTTCACGATTTCATTAGTCTTCACCTCGGTTGAACGTGGCAATCCGGAAATGAAATCTCGTCCTTTGACGATCATAGAAAGCTCTTCTTCGAGCGGTACCGCGGAACCAATTTTGATTTTAATATCTTCTGCTGTCTTATCGCCGATCGCAAGGTTGAATGTTTTTTTAATATAGTCGGTGATGGAGTAATCGATTCTGTTGCCAGCGCATTTTACCGAGGTCGAGGCAACGATGCCGCCAAGAGAGATCACGGCGACATCCGTGGTACCGCCGCCGATGTCAACAATCATATGTCCGATCGCTTCCTGGATGGGAATGCCGGCGCCGAGTGCGGCAAGAATCGGCTCTTTGACTACATAGGCGCTTTTGGCTCCGGCCTTAAGCGCCGCCTCGATCACCGCTCTTCGTTCGGTCGAGGTAACACCGGCGGGAACAGAGACCATTACTTCCGGCTTGAAAAGCGACCATTTGCCAAGTGCTTTATCAATGAAATATCGAAGCATGGCTTCAGTCACGCGGTAGTCCGCGATCACTCCGTCTTTCATGGGTCGGTAGGCGATAATGTTGTCTGGTGTTCGGCCGATCATGTTTTTCGCCTCAAGGCCGACAGCGAGGATTTTGTTGTCTTGTTCCGACACGGCGACGACGGACGGCTCGTTCAAAACGACGCCTTTGCCTGGCACGAACACAAGCGTGTTCGCGGTGCCGAGATCAATCCCAAGTTTTGGTGAGAAAAAAGCCATAGGCACAGTATACTATCGTTTCCCACCTAGCTTTACTTGACTCACTCTGAATTTGATTTTGCATTTTGTTTTCAACTGGTTAGTAACATAGCGTATATGCTATGTTATGTACATATGAAAACCATAACCAAAAAATCATCCCAGCAAAAGGAAAAGAATACCCTTAGTCATATCGGCGAGCTTATCGCCCGTCTCCGCGAAGATCGTCAGATCACCCAGTCCGAGCTTGCAGAGAAGATCGGCACGACCCAGAGCGTCATCGCTCGTATCGAAAAGGGTGAGCAAAACCTTTCGACTGAGACACTTGCCAAGCTTTCAAAGGCGCTTAACCGCGAAATCGTCTCCATCACCAAGCCGGGTACGGTGAACTTTAAAATTGAAGGTGGCCTCAAGCTTTCAGGAACCATAAAAGTTCGCACCTCGAAAAACGGCGCGCTCGGAGTAATGTGCGCATCGCTCTTGAATAAGGGCACCACTACCATCCGAAATGCCCCGCGCATCGAGGAGGTGTTCCGTATTATGGAAGTGTTGGAGTCCATTGGCGTCAAAGTAGAGTGGCAAGAAAGTGATCTGGTCATCACTCCTCCAAAGCATTTCAATCTCGTAAATATTGCCGACGAGTCGGGCGCGGGCACTCGCACTCGCTCATGTATCATGCTGATCGGGTCACTCATCCATGCATCCCGTGATTTTAAAATTACCCAGCCTGGCGGATGCCGGCTGGGAGAGCGTACGGTTAAACCATATTTTTATGCTCTCGAGCAGCTCGGTGTCGATATTGAGACGAGTTCCAAACACTACCGCGTCTCTCATAAGGGTTTGAAAAAAAACCAAGAGATTATTATGGACGAGGCTGGCGACACGGTCACGGAAACCATTCTCATGGCTGCGGCTTTAATCCCCGGCATCACCACCGTCAAGTTCGCTTCCGCGAACTACCAAGTACAAGATGTGTGCTTCTATCTAGAACTTCTAGGGGTGAAAGTTGAAGGCATCGGCACTTCGACCTTGGTGATCCACGGCATCCAGAATGATATTAAAAAAGATATTGTTTATTCTCTCTCCGAAGATCCGATCGAAGCGATGTCACTTATTGCTGCGGCAATCGTTACTAAATCATCGATCACTATTGAGCGTTGCTCAATCGACTTTCTCGCCCTCGAGCTTTTAAAACTTAAAAATATGGGTTTCAAGTATGAGATCCTGAAAAGGTATAAGGCAGAAAACGGAAGAACGAACCTTGTGGACATAAAAACTTTCCCTTCCTCACTGAAGGCCCTCGGAGCGAAAATCCACGCACAACCCTACCCCGGCATCAATATGGACAACCTTCCGTTTTTTGCGGTCATCGCCACTCAGGTGGAAGGAGAGACGATGATCCACGACTGGGTCTATGAAGAGCGAGCGATCTATTACAAAGAGTTGGACAAGCTTCGTGCCGAGACGCTTCTTGTTGATCCGCATCGTTTTTATGTGAAGGGTCCGACAAAGCTCAAGGCAGCGGAGGTGGTGTGCCCTCCGGCTCTTCGACCGTCGGTCATTATCCTTATCGGTATGCTCGCGGCGGAGGGTACGTCCATCCTCCGCAATGTCTACAATATCAACCGCGGCTACGAGGACTTGGCAGAGCGACTGAACAAGCTCGGCGCCCACATCGAGACATTCCGAGATTTGTAATTTCATCCTTGATGCGGAAACGCAATTAGGAGAAAATGCAAAATTTCGTAGCACTTAGATTATTAAAAAGGCCGTCAGCGCGCATGCGCGCTGACGGCCGACAGTTAATAGATGACCTTTACGGTTCCTGCTCCTCTGCGTCGAAGCATCGCCCGTAGTTTTACAGCAACTGCTTTGGTGACTTCCTTATTATTCCTCGGCTTGAGATAGACTTTGATGTCTCCCTTTCGAAGTCCGATTTTAAAGGTGAATTCCTTGCGATCGCCCGCGATCACGAAGGAGTCCTCCTTTTCTTCCGTCCGCGCTCCATCTGCTTGCGCCAGGACTCCGACGATACATTTTTGTATCACTTCAACGTGTCTTTCCACCTTTTGTCTCGTAAGATATTCATCAGCCGAAGTAATTAATTTAAAAGGAACATTTTTTATTTTCAACTTTCATAAGAGAACCCGCCAGTGTAATGGCGGGTCCGGTTTCGGTGATTGCTAATTTCGCCCAAAGGGTCTCATCGAAGCCTCGAGCTCTTTCATCATGGCAGGGACATCGCGTCCCGCCTGATTCCAGATCTTGAGACTCTCCGCGACATTCTTCCGGAGAAACTCCCGTCCACCGTCGTTTTTTTGATGATGTTTCCGCCAAAGCTTTGCAATGGCGCCAATAATTGAGTTGAACATAATTTTCATCTGTATACATTATAGCATAATGATACCCAGATTGTCAAGCGTAGTCGGTGACTACACAGACGCCCTTAAATATGGCTCTGTAAAGCCACCGGTGGGGTACTTGTACTTTTAAATAATTGTGGTATTATACAACAAGAGGCGAACTCCAAGCTCCCAACAATACAACAATCAAAACAAAGGAAAACCATGTGCGTTTCAGCACGACCCGCAGAGTTTAAAGGAACCACGCTCTATGCATCATTCGAACAACACCCCAAGCTAGGGCAGATTGCGGTCAATGGATATCAAAACACGGCACGTAATCTCGACCGAGGTCCCAATGCCATGCTGCTTCACTTTCCCTCAAGGGAACTTGTGGGCAAGAGTAATCTCGTCAATACCGAGAGTGCTCCTCGAATACTGGAGGATATGAGAGAGGCTCTCACTCCACGTAGCAGAGGAATAATGCTCAGTAGCCCCAAACGTTCCTCCGGTGGCATGGCTGAAGTGTTTGATCACGATATTTACACCATCGTGAGTACCCACGCTCCGCATTTGATCCCGTATGCACTCAAAATGGTTCCTGGGCACAAACGGCCTACGATATCAAGTGAGCTTCTCGGCTTCTACGAAGAGCTCTTCCCGGACTGGGCCTTCCTTCTGTGTTGTTTCGACAATCGTGAGGCGCAAAAGGCAAACCCGTTGTTGTGGTGGTACAGAACCGATGAAGAACGCCTGTTCCTTCCCGCCATAGACAGTCACACCGGCTACGCGCCGAAGAAGGAAAGCGTTGATGTCGATCATTGGGTCATCTTCGGCACGGATCTTCCACAAGGTGTGCGCGTGGGCTATCGTGATCGGATATCACCTGAACTCGAAGCGTTTCTTCCGGAACGAGTGATCGGCCGGCGATTTAACGCGATGCTTTCGAACGGAGATTTCGTAATTGAAAATGTTCTCCAGGCGACGGATACACGCAGCATCAGCCGTCAGACTATCGAGGATTACGAGTCATTACGAGTCGGCGCTCTCAAGTAACGTCTAGCGCCGGGCGAGCTTCTGAAAATTCAGAAGCTCTTTTTATATTAAAAAACCACAGATGCTGAGGGACACGTCTCATCTATTTAGGTTTTGCAAAACCACATAATAGTAGCTAGAAAGCAAATTGATTGAGTTTACCGTCAATTTTTGCGAAGATAGTAGCACTATGTACGTCATTACTGTCATTCCTATTTCTAAAGGTATCGGTCGGGAAACGCTCTCGTACTTTACGATGAAGGACGTCAGCCCCGGAGCGCTCGTAGAAGTGCCGCTTCGGAAGAAAATTATTCCCGCCCTTGTCGTGGCTAGGCAGAGTGCTGCCGATATCAAATCAGATATTAAAAATGCGTCGTTTGAAATCAAGAAAGTTGAATCGGTAAAAGTCCGGGATCTTGTCATCCCTGAGTTTATCCTCGCCGCGGAGGAAACCGCACGATACTTTGCATGCTCCACCGGCAGCGTTCTCGAAACGCTGCTTCCTAAGGCAATTCTTCAGGGCAACCAAAAATGGATCTCTATTTCCAAAGAGCCGTTCAAGAAGATCAACCATGAGAAATACGCGGTGCAAGGAGACGATGAAGAGCGTTTTGGAAATTACCGAAGTAGGATTCGAGAGGATTTTGCACGGAAAGGATCGGTATATGTTGTCGTACCTACTATCGAGGATGCTACACGATCTTTCAATCTGCTTCGCAAAGGTATCGAAGACTATGCCTATATAGTGACCGGTGCGCTCAGTAAAAAAGAGTTGGTAGCAGTCTGGGAAAAAATTCATAAGGAAAAACATTCGGTGCTCGTGGTGGGCACGAGCCAGTGTCTCGCCATTCCCCGAAGCGACATTCATTCGATTATTGTTGAGCACGAACACTCAAGGAGCTTTAGACTGTCGCGTCGCCCGCATATTGATTTTAGGACCTTTGCGGAAATTTTTGCCGGACACATCGGTGCTAAATATATTGTGGGTGACATTTTGCTGCGTACCGAGACACTCTGGCGAGAAACAGAAGGAGAGCTTATCGAATCAAACCCTTTTAAATTCCGCTCCCTCTCTACGGCAGAGCAGTCCCTTGTCGATATGCGAACCTACCGAAAAGGCACGGCAGCGGGGTTTAAGATCTTGAGCGATGAGGCAGAGCTCCTCATCCGGACGAGTAAAGAAGAGAGTGAACACTTGTTTATTCTCACTACTCGTCGTGGTATCGCCCCGACCACGCTCTGCGGCGATTGTCAGAACATTGTTACCTGCACTCACTGTAGCGCTCCTGTGGTTCTGCACCGGAATAAGGTGGAGGAGAGCAGGAGTTTCTTCCTTTGTCACCGTTGTGGGGAGCGGCGAAGCACGGAAGAAGTTTGCAAAATCTGCGGCAGCTGGAACTTGGCCACCGTCGGTATCGGCATCGACCTCGTGGAGCAGAAAATCAAGGATCGATTCCCTGATGTAAAAATTTTCAGAATTGACGCTGACACCACCAGCACGGAAAAAAAACTAACCGATACCATAGCGAGCTTCTATGCTTCTCCCGGCAGTATTCTTCTGGGTACAGAAATGGCACTCTCCTATCTTCATGAAAAAATCCAAAACTCATTGATTGTCTCCATTGATTCCCTTTTTTCGATTCCCGACTTCCGAATCCATGAGAAAATTTTGTATACCATCATCAAAATCCGTGCACTAACTTCGAAAAATTTCATTCTCCAGACGCGCAACCCGGAAGAAAAAATTCTTGAGTACGCCCTTAAAGGCAATCTGATTGATTTTTATCGTGATGAGGTGGCACTTCGGAAACAATTTAACTACCCTCCATTTGTGATACTCATTAAAATTACGCTTGAGGGAAAGCGGGAGGAAATCGTCAAAGACATGGATGTTATACAAGATCAGCTTGAGCCATACAGACTCGACATTTTTCCAGCCTTTACGCAGACGGTGCGAGGTAACTATGTACTGCATGCGCTCATGCGGATCGAGCGATCCGTTTGGGTTGATGAGGTGTTGCTTGGCAAACTGCGCTCATTACCTCAACACGTGTCCATTAAAGTCGACCCGGAGAGTCTATTGTAGGAAAGTTTGTAAGGTTATAAAGTTCATAAGGTAAGGAGATTGAAAAAGAAAATCGCTCCGTGCTAGAGCGATGGTGTGTTACTGTTTGGCAATTCTCGCGGGCTGTATTTCAAGAGAGTTTATTTTCTCGAGAATCTGCCCAATGCTGATACTCCGACGGGTGAGTTCTTGTTTGTACCCACACTCCTTGTGATGGCACAAAACATGTCCTCCGAGGACCACCCTCTCGTTTTCAATCGAGGCTTTCGTCATCTTCGCGGCCCACCGTGTGCATTTTTCACACGCCCGCAGTATTTGAAGTGTTGGCGGCTCGATGCGAGCATACACATTTTCCGTTTCAAACGATAACGTTCTGGCAAAGATAGGGGCTTCATTCATATATATCTGATCGGCATCCTACCACCTTTATTATATAAAGTCAATAGTACGCCACACTTGGTGTTTTATGGCAAATTCCCTATAATGCATCATATGGTCAACATTCTTCAGAAGGACGATCCAATACTCCGACACAAGGCTGTGGAAGTGCCAGTCGCGGATATTTCATCTGCAAAAATACGCGCAATCATCGCAGATATGAAAAAAGCTCTCGCTGGAGAGAAAGACGGTGTCGCTATCGCTGCGCCGCAAATCGGAGTGCCTCTGAGGATTTTTGTGGTGTCAGGGCTTTTACTTAAAGACATGAATCTCGACAAGAATGCTACCGGAGAAGACCAGGTTTTTATTAATCCTGTTATCGTAAAACTTTCGCGGACGAAAGAAGAGATGGAAGAGGGCTGCCTCTCGGTGCGGTACTTATATGGCACTATCAAACGTGCCACTAAGGCCATCGTTCGTGCGCACGATGAGACGGGGAAGATTTTTGAGCGGGGTGGCAGTGGCCTTCTCGCTCAGATTTTCCAACACGAGACAGACCATCTCGAGGGTAAGCTTTTTATTGACTTCGCGAAGAATGTTCATGAGATGGAGCCAGAAGTCTAAGATACCAATATGCGAATTTTTGCAAATATACGAATGGCTACGAATCCCGAAGGTTCACATTTGTAGCCATTCGTAGATTGGTACCCATTAGTAAATTAGTATACTAGTATTATGAACTTTATTTTTTTTGGAACACCACAGCTTTCCGCCGACATTCTAGAACGGCTAAAAAAGGATAATCTCCTTCCCTCTTTGATTGTCACTAACCCGGATAAACCAGTAGGGCGAAAACACACACTTACTCCTTCGCCTGTAAAACTCTGGGCGAAAAAAAATGCTATCCCCTTCCTCCAACCCGAATCTCCTTCTGACCCTGTCTTTACTAAGCAACTAGTAACTAGTAACTGCGAACTGTTTGTTGTGGTTGCCTATGGTTCGATATTAACCAAAGAAGTGTTGGCGATACCAGAGAAAGGTTCCTTGAACCTTCATTACTCACTCCTTCCTAAATATCGCGGTGCCTCCCCTGTCGAGACAGCGATCTTACATGACGATCGTGACGTAGGAGTATCCATCCTTCTTCTGGATGAAAAAATGGATCACGGGCCAGTGGTTGCGGATCGGAAACTAATAACTAGTATCGTATCACTAGTATCTGAAGCGTGGCCGCCGAGTGCGGCGGAGCTACGCGAGGCGTGCAATATCGTCGGCGGGGATCTTTTGGCGGAGACGATTCCTTTGTTTGTTGAGGGAAAAATTACTCCACGAGAACAAGACCATTCAAAAGCAACCTATACTAAGAAAATTTTGAAAGAGGATGGTGAGATCGATCCAAAAGGCGACGGATACAAAAACTACCTGAAATATCAGGCGTATAAAACCTGGCCCGGAGTTTTCTTCTTTAAGGAAGAGGAAGGAAAGAAAATTCGCATTAAGGTCACTGACGCAGAGTTCAGAGACGGAAAATTTGTGATTGAAAAAATCATTCCGGAAGGAAAAAAAGAGCAACCATATCGGGCCTAGGAATGGCTCGTTGACAGCATTTTCTAGGCGAACGTTTAATAATCAATAGCTTCGCATCACTTCAGTTAATAGTTGTATTGGCGCGCGCAGGGAAATTCCCATGTGCAGCCGTTCGTTGTTGTAATACTTGAGGTATTTCTTGAGTGCTCGGTTCAGTGTTCTCACTGTTCTT
>DATDYB010000034.1:0-16200 GCA_036517115.1 Minisyncoccota bacterium
CAATACAAATCAACGATATGATGGGAATACAAAAAGAGCATGGTACGTTTGGGTTAGCTTGATACCTACCCATTGTACCGTGCTCTTTTGTCTCACGTATCCACTGGTTGAGCGGAAATGGAGTTTTTGTATTCACGGCAACAGTATATAAAAAAGTAAAGCAGCAACGGGGTGTTGCTGCTTGAGAAGGATTTTCACGTGGTGATCCTTCGGTACACCGCTTGGATTCCTTGGCAGAGAAGGGGCCAGAACCATCGTAGGAAGGCCGTCACTCCTCGATAACAGATGCCCAGGAACCATGTTATAAACTGCCCGATACAGCGCAATGCATATTTGAGTGCTCGGGCACCGTAACGGAGAAGTTGCTTCGCCGTTTTGATAAGTATCTTGTTGACGGGTTTTGGTCCTTTTCCGACAAGGAACGAAAACCCATACAACATGATAATGATAACGAGCGAGTACGAAAAGAGCTGGCTCGCAAGTGAGTATATCCACGATTCAATAGTATTCATCTAGTGACTATTATACCATAGTTTACTAAATAATGCAAGTTTTGTGATTCATATCATAGAGGCATGGCCTCTAGTATAGCGAGGTTGACAAAACGATAATTGAAGAGTAATATTATCTTCATGGTAACAACCACACAACTAAATATCCGAATCAAAACACCACCACCTGCGGTGTTCGGACTTTCACGTGCACGAATCTCTCGTGTAGAAAGGCAATATATTATGAGCATTTAAATTCACATCAATTTGAATCTTCAAAATATCTTGTCTTCGGACAAGATATTTTGTTTTTTGACAACATAATAGTCGGTTAACCAAAGAAAGGATAAGTATGGATATGGATATTGAAGATAAGATCCCAGTTCCCAATAGTATTCGGGATTACCTCCGCGGTATGGGAAAATCACTCGGGGTATTGAAATGGATCTGGAAAGAGACGACCACTCCGCGAATTCGGAAATACGGCTACCAGTTGCTTCTGACAACATCATTGTTGTCGATCATGGGCATCCTTACGCCAGGCGTGATTCAGTTCTTCTTCGATGCGTACCAATATTTGGATGAAACGATATTAGAGAGCGCCGCAAAAGTTGGAGTGGTGTTCGCGATCGTCATATGTTATCTGGGATGCAAATACGGACGAGCTCTGGAAGGGTTCGTCGGAGAGCATCCCGGCAGGATCGACGAGCGGATCACAGAATTGTTTAGGGAAAAGTCCCTTGGACAGCATTCGAGTGAAAGCTCATATCTTTCAGCAGGTAATGTCGAAAAAGTTCGCGCCAAAATATTGGCGGTGCTCTCCATCCTCGTCTTCGAGGCGTCTCCAGTTGTGCTCTCGCTTATAGCGTCGTACGTACTGTTGTGGCTCGTGAGCGCTAGGGCGACCCTCATCATGACGGGAGTGATCCTGTTCTATCTTGGCATGTCGCTCTACCTCAACAAGAAGGTACTTGAAACGTGCGGTCCGATCGATATCGAAGCACGCAAAAGAAACAGGTACCTCTTCGCCGTCTGGGACAACATTGCCTGGGTGCTCTTGAATAATCGCGCAGATCATGAGATCGACCACACAAAAAAGTGGTACGCAGATATCGTGAAAAAAGATAAAGCATTCTGGGTGTGGTACGGCGATCGGGCAACAGGACGTCACATGGTGGCGCGCCTCTGCTTTCTCGGCATCATGGCCTACGGGGTGCACAAAGCAATCCGAGGAGAGGCGACAACGATGAGTACGCTCTACATGACCGCTTCATGGTGCGGATACATCGTCGATAACCTGTGGCAAATTGGTCACGCTGAACGCACGATCAACTACCACATCCCCTCCATCATGGCGATGATCGAGACACTTTCGATCAAGCCTGCGATCACGGTGCGGGAACATCCGGTGAGGTGCGAGGGAGTGCCGCTTTCAGTGCGCTTCGAGAACGTTTCATTTGAATATGACGACTCAGAGATCAAAGCACGAGAAAATGTATCCGCGAATGGTGGAGCAAAAAACGGTGTGCTTCGGAATGTCAGCTTCGAGATCTTACCTGGCGAAAAAGTAGCCTTGATTGGCCGGTCCGGTGCGGGCAAATCGACTATCATGAACCTGCTCTTACGGGCCAATGACCCTAAGAAGGGGAAGATCCTGGTGAACAATACCGACCTTCGAGATCTTGATCTTTGGTGGTGGTATCGGACGATAGGGTATATTCCCCAACGCCCTGTCATTTTTGACGGCACGATCAGAGATAATCTTCTTTATGGTCTGGATTCGGAAGCGGCAGAGCGGGTGACCGCACCGTCGCTGAGCGAATTCGCTGGGAAGATGAGAGTGAACTTCGAAGGCAGATTGACTCATGGTTTCGAGACGATGGTGGGCCGGAATGGCATCAAGCTCTCGGGAGGAGAAAGTCAACGCATGATCATTGCCGCCGCGGTAATCAAAAAACCTCGGTTCATGATCATTGACGAACCAACCTCCAGTCTCGACTCACTTACGGAAGATGAGGTACAAGTAGGACTCGAAGAAGCGCTTGGTGAAGGAGTTGGTGCGCTCATTATCGCGCATCGACTATCTACGATTCGTAAATGCAACAAGTTCGTTGTTTTGCGACAGGCGGCACTCCTTCGAAATGGAGATTCACAGGTGGAAGCGGTAAGTTCTTCGTTTGAGGAACTCTACGATGTTTCCGAAACCTTTCGGAAGATGGCGGAAAAACAACACCTTAAAATGTAGGGTGATCAGTTCTTTTTGGTTCTTTAGTCTCACAACGACGTCTAGCAGGCGTCGTTTTTTCATTAGTAGCGTAACGTTGACAAATTAAAAAATAGTGATAATGTTCGTATCAGAAAGGACACTACATGCAGACAACACAAGAATATAGAGAATCAACAGAAGAAATAACGGCGGCGGAATACAGGGCATCACCGGTTCAGATTGCACGAGCAAAGAAACGAATGTCATCAACCTTGTTTCCGCGGTGGATGCTCGACGATTCGACGAATGTAAAGTATATGGAATTTCTCCGGGAAGCGGACGCTATGTTTCAGGCTTATCCTGACTACGTAGGGCTTGCTCCGTACGGTTCGAGGTTCAAGGGCAGCGCTCACAAGAATTCTGATTTCGATATCATACTCATTGCGGGTGATTCGAATGTGTATACACAAAATTATATTCGCGGTGAACTAGAGAAGCTTGCAACGAAAATCAATATACGTTGCGGCACCTTGTCTCTCTACAGTGAAGAATATTTTGAGGGAAATTTCAAACTCAAATCAAATCCTCACCCCGGCACAGTGTATTCGCATGCGGCGTGGGTGCTACTCAACCCCCACTTTCTAGGAAGACCGGAAAGGCTCTCACATCTTCGACGATTAGCGAGGGCAAAGCACGCGGAGCTTCAGGAAGTTCTACCTCGCGGGGCGGAAAACAACTTCAGAGACACTATTGGTAATGTTTTGTTTTGGGAGTTTCATCATCATGTTGAGCTCAATAAAACTGGACTGACCAAGGTCGGGAGAATAAAGCGGCCTGACAAGGGGCTCAAAAAACTATATTCTCGCGGTTTTTCGCAAGAGGATATTGAAGAAGTTATTGAAGCACGGGAAAAGCTGTGGCGGAAAGAAGCAGAGAAACTTCTGCTTGGCATCTAAGCAACCCATACATCTCGACTACGGTCGGGATTTTTTTATATCCCCCCTTTTTACTTTTCACTTTTTACTTTATACTAGTGCTCATGGTAATCACATATTTTGGTGGGGAATTTTTCAAGGTGCAGTTTGGGGATACTATCCTTGCGTTTAACCCTATATCCAAAGATTCAAAGCTCAAATCTTCGCGTTTTGGCGCGGACATTGCCCTCATTTCCGCTAATCATCCTGATTTTAACGGCAGTGATCTGGTTACTCATGGCGACAACAAGCCGTTTGTCATTTTCGGTCCTGGTGAATACGAAACAAAGGGAGTCTTTATTAAAGGGTTTCACTCTGAATCAAAGTATGGTGGCGAACCGCTCATCAATGCTATCTATACTGTCTCGCTCGAAGGAATGAATCTCTGTTTTTTGGGTGCATTATCCACTAAAGATCTTTCAAACGAAACCAACGAAGCGATTGATGAAATCGATGTACTCTTTGTGCCTATTGGAGGAGACGGTGTGCTTACCTCCGCAGAGGCATACAAGCTCGCGGTGTCGCTCGAACCGAAACTTATTATCCCAATGCACTACGGAGAGGGCGCGGGTAAGGATGCGCTCAAAACTTTCCTCAAGGAAGCAGGGGAGACACCCGCACCGCAGGACAAGCTGACGCTCAAGAAAAAAGATTTGGAAGGAAAGGAGGGTGATGTGGTGGTACTTGCGGCGCAAGGCTAATCTTGTGGTGTACAGTACACCACCAATACGTCATGAAAAAAATCATTCATAACTTGCGGCAGCGGCCAGAACACCACCGCAAGAGCATCGCGGTAGCAACCTCGCTGTCCCTCACCTTTATCGTGTTCGTGATGTGGATTTCATTTTTCCGTCTGCAATATGTGCCCGACAATACCAGCGCGCCCGTCGCAGAAAATGGCCCAGTGCTTATGTTGAAGCAACAAGCCGCTTCTATCTACGACAGTATTAGCAACTTTTCCTTCAAGAATATTATATTTGGTGCTTCAGAATAACTAGAAAAGCTCTCAGGCATTCATAAAAAGTGGCCGGATAGTTTTTCTGGTGAAAAACTTCCTTGGACTCCGCGCCGGCCTCTCCCTACGGGAGCAGTACACCTTTCGCCTTCTTTAGAAAGAACGCTCAGGTCTTGCGAAAGCTCCAAGTATTCGCTTTCTCACTGCGTAGCCACTTGTTTAGAAATGCCTTCGAGCTTCCCTCTTTCAGGTTCAGACCTAGGATTATGAGATTGAATTTGAAACGGCAAAGTGGTACAATTCATGGGTTAAAACATGGCTAAAGAGAACGAAAAACCAACAATTAAACGGGAGTCAAAGGGTGTTATTGCACGAAGCATCACCACCGAAATGCGCGAGTCATATCTCGACTACGCGATGTCGGTTATTACCGCACGCGCGCTACCCGATGTCCGTGACGGCCTGAAGCCGGTGCATCGCCGCATTCTCTACTCAATGTATGAGATCGGCCTTCATGCCGGAGCGAAGACTCGTAAGTCCGCGAAAATTACTGGAGACGTGACGGGTAACTACCACCCTCACGGCACTGTCGCCGTGTATGACTCGATGGTCAACATGGCCCAGGATTTTCGTATGCGATACCCACTCATTATCGGCCAAGGAAACTTCGGTTCAATCGACGGTGACGCGGCGGCGGCAGAGCGATACACCGAAGCAAAAATGTCCCGTATTGCCGGAGAGTTTTTGCGCGACATTGCTAAAGACACGGTAGACTTCCGACCCAACTACGAAGGTACCCGTAAGGAACCAACGGTGCTTCCCGCAGCAGCTCCCAACCTGGTGCTGAATGGCACGCTGGGTATTGCCGTCGGTATGGCGACGAACATTCCACCTCACAATTTGCGTGAGGTTGTGGATGCGACCATGCATTTAGTCGACAACCGTGACGCCACCACCGAAGATCTTTTGAAATTCATTAAGGGCCCAGACTTTCCGACGGGCGGCATCATCTACAACGAAAAAGATATTCATCATGCGTACACCACCGGTCGTGGCGGCATCGTAGTGCGTGGCGAGGCAGAAATCGTTGAGGACAAGAAAGAACAAGTACAGATTGTTATCACCTCCATCCCGTATCGCGTCAACAAAGCTGAGCTCATCGAAAAAATTGCCGACCTGGTGCGTGAAAAGCAGATCGAGGGCATCAAAGGGCTTCGCGACGAATCGGCGAAGGACTTGCGTATCGTGATCGATCTCAAGAGCAGTGCACATCCACAAAAAGTTCTGAATTTTATATACAAACACACCCAGCTTGAGGAGGCTTTCCATGTAAACACCGTCGCACTTGTGGGTGGCGTGCCGAAAACCCTTTCGATGAAGTCACTCCTCGAGGAATTCATTGATTTTCGAGTGATCGTTATTCGTCGCAGAACACAATTCGACCTACGAAACGCGGAAGATCGAGAGCATATTCTCCTTGGTCTCAAGAAGGCGCTCGACCATATCGACCGCATCATCAAGCTTATCCGTGCTTCGAAAACTGTTGAGGAAGCGCATGCGGAACTCCGAAAAGAATTCAAATTCAGCGACAAGCAGGCGACCGCCATCCTCGAGATGCGCCTTCAGAAGCTCGCTGGCCTCGAACGCAAGAAGATCGAAGACGAGCTTAAAGAAGTGCAGGCACTTATTGAAAGTCTCAAAGCTCTGCTCGCAAGTGCAAAGAAAATTTTGGGAGTGATCAAGGACGAACTTACTGCTATCAGAGAGAAATTCGGCGATGAGCGTCGTACTCGTGTAGTGAAGCATGGCGTCAAGGCTATTTCAGATGAAGATTTGATCCCTGATACTGAGACGGTGCTCGTCTACACTGCTGGTGGATACATCAAACGCACCGATCCGGAAGAATATCGCAAGCAACGCCGCGGGGGAGTTGGCGTGGTGGATTTGGATACTAAAGAAGAAGATTTTGTCACCAAGTTTGTGACCACCACCATGCATAGCGACCTTCTGTTCTTCACTGATCAGGGTAAGGCCTATCAGATTAAAATGTACGACATTCCGGAGGGCAAGCGCGCAACTAAAGGCAAGTCGATTATGAATTTCCTTTCATTGACTGAAAACGAAAAAGTAACGTCAATTCTCCCTATGCCGAAAAATGTGAAGGCTGTGGAAGGATTCTCGCTTCTTATGGTCACCAAAAACGGCGTGACCAAGAGGGTTGCCGCCAAGAGTTTCCATGACGTGCGCCGAAGCGGTCTTATTGCCATCAATCTCAAAGACAACGACGAGCTGGTGTCCGTATCATTCTGTGGAAAGGGTGATGATGTAGTGCTCGCAACCAGCCAAGGTCAGTCGATCCGATTTAAAGAAAGCGATGTACGAGAAATGGGTCGAACGGCCGGAGGTGTGACGGGTATGAAGCTTTCCAAGGAAGACACCATCATCAGCGCCGATGTAGTGAAGAAGGATGCCAAGGACGCCTGCCTCCTCGTAATCTCGGCAAACGGCTACGGCAAGAAGACCGAACTCGGTGAATATAAAACTCAAAAGCGAGCGGGATCAGGAATCATCACCATGAACACCACTGCGAAAACAGGTGATCTCATTGGAGCAAAAGTAGTAACACCGGAAGACGAGGAGCTCGTAGCGATCTCAAAAAAGAGCCAAGTCATCCGCGTCGACATTAAAGAAATTCCAACACTAGGACGCTCAACTCAGGGTGTGAGGATTATGAAGTTGCGAGAAGGGGACTCGATCGCCTCGATGATCTGTTTGTAGTAGTCCGCACAAGTCGGACTTATGTGTAACATAAGTCCGACTTGTGCGGAGCTTAAAGTTGGGTTTTTCCATAAGAATGTTGCCAAATAAAAAAGACCGTCGGTTCTTGCGAACGGACGGTCACTGTTTTTAACTCAGAGAGGTCTTTCCATCTCTTTAATCTCCCTTCTTATTCTGAGACTCTCGCCCGGCGACATGATTCCGGAGTTCAGGCAAGCGATATCAATGTCTTCCTCAATGCTCTTGGTTAGATGAGTCATTCCATGAGCCTGGGATAAAGCATATGCCACGGCTTTTGTTACTTCAGTTACCTCTTCAGTTTCCAGCGCCTTTTTGAAGGGCTGAGGCAGGAGAGAAACAAACTTTTTGTATCTTGCTTCCGCATTCCTCTCCCATTTCTTGTTGCCACGGGCTTGCTCGACAATGTCGCGTATACGCTGATATGTCATGGAGAAGGAGATTTTGCCGGTGTGTAGTAGATTGAGAATCATTCTGAAGACAATAACATTTGAATCAATGATGTCTTCCGAGTCTTCTTCTTTCGCCCTTGCCGCTTTTGCTCCATCTTTAGCATTTTTTACCAACCATTGTGAGAATTCTTCGAGAAGCAAGCTCTGGTCGAAGACTGTTTTGAAGCTTGCGTAATGCACATAGCCGTCCCATATTCCCTCATCTCGATGGGTGGCGTAAGCTTCCATCGCCTCAAGACGAGATTCTGTGCGTACTTCCATCAGGAAGTTCACTTTTCGGCTGGTGTGCCTGCCGAAGTTGTCAAGTATGGTGTACCCCTTCCTGAAGAGCGTCTTCATATCGACGACATTGATCTCATCGACCCATCGAGCAACCTGATTTTCTCCCGTTCCGATTTTATCAGTGAGCGATGCTAGGTAGATGGAGATGGTTCCCGTGAAAAAAGGTAGCGCCCTGTCTCGGATCACCTTTACTGTGTCATGCGCGCCTATTTTTATCGCGATTTGTTTGATAAGCGCAGTCATTTCCGACTGAGTTTTTTCTTTAAACTCCAGACCTTTTTCTTTGAGTAGGATCCGGAGCGCTTGGGTGAATGGGTCAGCGAGATCACGTTTTTGAATCTGCATAATTTCCTTTCTCAAAAAAGCGGTCTCCGTGCACATGCAGGGAGACCGCGTAGAGTTATGGAAGTGGCTTGAAGAGATCGTCATTCTCCTTCTCTTCCACTTTCCCTTGTGGTTCTTGACCGCTTTCTACGAGAGCAATAGCATACATTTCGGCTGCCACCCGGTGGACAAACGTCCTGTATCGATTGCCTCGTGCTTCAGTGATGTACCGCAAGATACCAAACCATTCTTCCTTGAAGGTATCGCGGATGAAGGCTAAACCCTCTCGCCAATCGTCCTCGCTCGACGGTTCTCCATTGATGAAATCCTCGAGTTCTTTTGTTTCATGGATGACGCTAAAAGCAATTGCTTCGGTGCCGTTATCTTCGTTCAGAAGTGCCCTAACAAGCGCTTCTCGTCGACTTTTGTCATCGGTGGCGAGGAAAAACGCAGCGAAGGATTGCTTCAGCTCTTCCTGAAAGCAATGTAGGGTATAGGATGAGCAGTCATCTTGTGCTGCCGCGCCCCATCGGATCCCTATCGTGCGGAATGTTGTAATGAATTGTTCGGGAGTGATCGTGCCGTGAAGAAGTGATGGCTTGACCACATCTCCTTCGCGTACGATTTCCGTTATTGAACTTGGCTTCAGGTTACGTGCAATTTTTGCTACTGCTTCGTCACCTTCCGCATGAGCGATTGCCTCGAGCTTTTGTTCAGCCACGAGGGCGCCTTCGAATTTGAAGGCTCTTTCAATCGCTAGCGATCGATCATCCTTTGCTTCTTCAGTTTCCATCATTCTCGTCTCCTTGTAGTTCTTCTTGTTTCTCTTCGGTTTCAGTTTCCCGCCTCAAACGTTCGGCTTTTTTCTCGTCTCCGAGCAATGTATTCGCGAGCACTATCATGATGAGCATGTCGTGAAGTCCTTGTTCTTCAAAGATAGCGATCACCGTATGTGATTCCGTTTTGACACGGATAGCTGTTTTGAGCTTACTCCATAGGCGCAGGATAGCTGGCGCAATGGCATCTTTCTTCTCCTTCAATTGTTTGAGGAGATTAATATTCCTCTCATCCTCCTCTTTGTCGAACTCGATTTCCTCAAACGCCTTGATGTGCTCCTCTAAAGCAAAGAGCTGCTCAGTTTGCTTACGTACGTTTTCGATCACACCGTTATCATCCGCTCTAACTTGTTCGTATAGAGCGAACGCGGCGTAGCCGATGTCTTCTCGAAGCTTTGGTATGACTGTGGCAATGACCGAGCGAAGCTCGGCTGACTCGCGCCTGGGGCGCGTTGGATCAGGCAGTGAAGGATTTTTAACATCCCTATTCCGATCGTTTACTTCACTCCGGAGTAGATCGATTACTTCTTCAAGTGCTTTCAAAACTGTTCCTTTCTGTTTTTTGTTACTGTCGTACGAGTGATTCGAGGTATTCTTCGACCACCTGTTTAATGGCAGCATCGATATCCTCAACCACTCCTTTTGAGAGTTTCTCATCATATCCGTGACGAGTCTCGGGGTTTGAAAGGAGCTTAAAGGCTCCTGCTATTTCCGCGAATTTTGCCGTTGCTTCTTCCGACGTATTCACGTCGGGGTGCCATTTTTGTGAGAGCTTTCGGTAAGCAGTTTTGATCTCATCAATAGAAGCATCAGGGTTTACACCTAAGAGGTGATAAAGGTTTTTCATTGTCAAATATCGTTTCTCTTCAGACTATATCATGTTTTTACGAAAAAGCAAGGGACACACAAAACAAGGAGCGAAGCGATTATTTTTTGTGTCATCCTCGTGAAAACGGGGATCCGTGGTGTATCCACAGATGTAGAATCTTCTTAGGCGGCATGGTGTTATAATAAACCAATGTTTTCCGACCCGATTAAGAACCTGGACCAGTTTAATGTCGATCCAAGTATGCATGTGGCGGACATGGGGGCAGGCAGCGGTTTTTATACTATTGAGGCCGCCAAACGCGTAGGTTCTTCGGGTAGAGTATATGCAATCGAAGTACAGAAGGATTTGCTGCCCAAGCTTAAGGCTAACGCCGCGCACGCCCATTTGTTCAACGTTGAAGTGCTGTGGGGAGACATTGAAAAGTTGGGTGGCACACGACTCCGCGACGCATGCGTTGACCGTGTCATTGTTTCCAACATTTTATTTCAAGTCGAGCATAAGGAGGATTTTTCAAAAGAGGTGCGCCGGATCATAAAACAAAACGGCAAGATATTGGTCGTCGACTGGTCGGAGGTGAGTCCGCTCGGGCCAAAAACCCTGGTGCCGGAGGTGGTTGCGAAGGCTTTGTTTGAAAAAGCCGGCTTTATATTTGAACGAACGATTCGAGCGGGTGATCATCATTATGGGATGGTGTTTAAATGCAAGTAAATTTATGAGTAAATTCCAAATTATATTTTTAAGCCTCTGCATCTTCTTCATCGTCGTGGGCGTTATCCTCTTTGCCGGGCTTAAAAGCGGCAGTAACCAGGAGCTGCCGCAGGTCACGATCTGGGGCCTTATGAGTCAAGATATTTTTGCGCAGTATATAAGCAACCTTAACGCTGTGGCAGCAGAGCCTCTCAAGGTAGAGTATATAGAAAAAGATCCTGGCACCTTCGACCGGGAATTTGTGGAGGCACTAGCACTTGGACAAGGCCCCGACCTCGTTCTCATCTCGCAGGATTTTATTCTCAAGGAGCAGAACAAACTGTATATTATTCCTTACGAGGCAGTGTCCGAACGTACCTTCAAGGACACCTTTATCGAAGAGGCAGAGTTACTGCTCACCAAGGAAGGGTTGATCGGCATTCCATTTTCCGTTGATCCGCTCGTCATGTATTGGAACAGAGATATTTTCTCTGGAGCAGCACTCGCTCGTTTCCCGGAATTTTGGGAAGACGTAACAGCTTATACGCCCAAGCTCGTCAACAGAGACAATGCTTCGAATATTTCCGGCGCAGCGGTCGCGCTTGGTGAAGCTCGCAACGTGAATCACGCCAAAGAGATTATCGCCACGCTTTTAATGCAGGCAGGGAATCCTATTGTGATGCGGGATGAGAGTAGCAGGGCGGTGTCGGTGATCGATAAGTCCTTCAGTCGCACGCCGTCGCCGATTGAAAGCGTGCTGGGGTTTTACACCGGCTTCTCTAACCCAACTTCTCCGATATACACCTGGAACCGCGCCCTTCCAACATCGAAAAATTTCTTCATCTCGGGCGATGTGGCGATGTATTTTGGCCCAGCGAGCGAAGTTAGCGAGCTTCGGGCCAAAAACCCCCAGCTTAACTTTGACGTAGCGCTCTTCCCACAGCCGAAACAAAACAAGAACAAGCTTACCTTCGGCACCATGTACGCCTTCGCCATCCCTCGCAATTCTCCCTCGATCGGTGCTGCGTACTCAGTCCTGAGTACTCTCACCAGCGCCAATGCCCTTAAAATGTGGACAGACCTAACATACCTACCTCCGGTCCGACGCGATCTTCTTGCGCTGGGTACGACTGACCCCTACCTCTCAATCTTCTACACGTCGGCGATCATGGCTCGGGGGTGGCTTGACCCTGACAGCAATGCAACCACGAATCTTTTCCAGAACATGGTTGAGTCAGTGATCAGCGGAAAGGAGCGGGCTAATGAAGCGGCTGTTCGAACAAACGGTCTGTTGCAGCAGTTAATCACACCATGACCAGAAAACTTTTTACATACTTCCTCGTGCTTATCGTCGTGATGCAGATGCTGACGGTCCCTCTTTTTGCTGTACACGCCCAGAGCAGTGATGGTGGAGATCCGGGAGGGTTGGTGCCGTGTGGCAAGGAGCTTGTGGACAAGACGTTCAAGCAGAATAACCCCAACGGCCCCGGGCTTATTGACGTGACCATACAGGAATTAAAAAATCCCTGCGACTTTGCGGATCTCATGATCGGCCTCCAAAGGATTATCAAGTTCTTTTTTGTGGTGTCGGTGCCCATCACTATCATCGTAGTAGCGTGGGCAGGCATTAAATATTTGACTGCCGGGGGAGACACGGGCAAAATCGGCGACGCCAAGAAAATGTTCGTACCGGTCTTTTTGGGGTTCCTCTTTATCTTCACAGCCTGGCTCATCGTCTCGCTTCTGGTAAAGAGCTTTGCCAAAGACGCAGTGGGGGACAACATTATCAACACCTATCTTAAGAACACTCCTAGGTAGTATAATTACAGCCATGTCAGCGCTTAGAAAATTCTTTGTAGTATTCATGCTCATACTGGTGCTATTACCAGGTAGTGTAGCGGCTCAGGATGGGCGAGGGTCAGCGCAACCCGACGGGAGGGGTAGTGCTCCGTTCCCTGGCCTTGGAAATCCTATCCAAGCTAATAGCATTCTTGAGTTTATCAACACCGCCCTCGATGTTATTCTTCAGCTTGCAGTGCCGGTTGCCGTTATCTTTATTATCTGGGCAGGATTCCTTTTTGTTGTTGCGCGCGGCAATCCTGAAAAGCTTAAAATCGCAAAAAATGCCATTCTGTATTCGCTCATTGGTGTGGCGCTTCTCTTCGGTGCGCGGTACATCGCCGCCATGCTCACCAATACCCTGAAACAGATCGGATCGGAGCAGATTTTTCTTAATGTAGAGCGCAGTGATAGTCACAAATTTTTATGAAAAAAATAATGCATAATGTAAAAAATTGGAAGTTGGCAATTGTCGGAGTCGTTGCTCTGCTACCCGCAGTTACTCATGCGGTTAGTAATTTACGAGAGCTTATAGATTTAATTCTCGATTATATTGGCAAAATAATACCCCTCATCTTCGCCCTCACTATCGTCGTGTTTTTATACTGGATATTTATCTACGTTGCGAAGCCGGATAAAAAAGGTGAAGCTGCGGGATATATCTTTTTCACTGTAATTGCCCTCTTCGTCATGATTTCAATCTGGGGCCTGGTGCAGATTCTTACAGGAACATTCTTTCCGGGTGCTCCGTTCGGTCTACCGAGTATTAGGCCTGGGGGAGCAAACAGGTCAGGAAGCTTTGAGTCATCACCAGGAAGAAGTGGTACCTTCGAGTCGTCGCCTGGAACAGCTGGAAGCAGCCATTAGTATCCACAGTTTTGCGTTGTGGCACCTCCTGGGGTCGTGGTACCATAAAGAGTAACTTTTACCAATAAGGTTTAGTTTAATTTAGTAATCGTATGAAAAAAATATTAGCAGCAGTTGGAGTATGGGCTTTGCCCGCACTCGTGTTCGCTCAGCCGATCGTAGATGCGGAGTCACTGTTCGTCAGGATTAAGAATCTTGCCAATCAGATCATCCCGATTATCATCACCCTAACCGTGTTGGTAATCATTTGGGGTATATTCATGATGGTTTTGGCTGGCGGTGAGGATAAGAAAGCAAAAGCAAAAGACATTATCTTGTGGGGCACCGTCGGTCTATTCGTCATGCTTTCGATCTGGGGCTTGGTGAACTTCCTCGGCAGAACGCTTAATCTCGATACGCGAATTCCAACGGAGAAAATAAACAACCTTCTTCCTCGATAGGAATCCACCATGCCTACCGTAGCGTATGCGGCGAGGGAAATTCCTGCGGTATCGACGTTCATCGGTTCTCTTGCCAACCACATTTTGAATCCCCTCATTCAGCTCATGTTTGCAGTTGCACTCATTTACTTCCTCTGGGGGGTGTTCGAATATTTCGTGTTAACCAATGATTCGGGCAAAAGAGCGGAAGGGGCCCAGCATATTCTGTGGGGACTTGTGGGGATGTTCATTATGATCAGCGTATACAGTTTGATATATTTTGTTACGGGTACCATCGGCGTTCCGCAGTCAGACCTCCCGCCCGGACTTCGGTAAGAAAACACAAACAGTAAAAAAGGCGAACCGTGAGGTTCGCCTTGTGCGTTGCTTGCTACTGTCTGTAGATATCGATCGTATTACTTGACGCACTTTCGTCCTCAGGAATACGGAATTCGATTGTGTTGAACGGCTTGGCGTTGATACCAGCGGCTCTCCCCGTGCCACCCATGTGGTCGATTCGGCTATCATCTCCATCGAACCTTACTTCTACTGATACATGGAGGTCTCTCCGAATCCACTCAATGGTGCTCGGATAGTGTTGTTCCACTTTCGTGGTCCAACTACCTTTCGTTGGATACCGTGTGTCCGACGGATAACGACTGATAGGCCTGTAGGCCTCGTGGGAGTTGGTGGGGGGTAGGAAATTGCGCGCAAGAGCAATCATGACTACCAGCATCACCACCGCTATTGCTCCTCCGATCCATCTAATAATAGAGGAGTCGGTGCGAGCATTACTGTTTGCTGTAGAAGTTGTTGCCATAGATTACGTATTTCCATTCTTTTTGTTTTTCCGGTTTTTTCTGCCACCACCTCCGCCCCCTCCAGCGTTTCCGCCACTCCCTCCTCCGCCGACGATGCCGCCGACGACACCTCCACCACCGCCACCGGTAAGGGCGATTGCGCTCACGTTGTCCGGAATATCTTTCCAGTTGACGTGCGATGAGACACCTTGGCGATATCCGGCAGCCACTTCTGCTTCAATAAGCGCCTCCGCGTAATCGAGTGTTCCTCCCGACTCAGCCACCATCTCCCGAGCATTCTGTCTGAGCGCGGCAAGCTTTGCCCCGGCGCTTAATGCATCTTGGACTGCTGGCTCTCGATCGATGCCAAAGAGTTGAGGAGTGCCTGTCCATACGCCGTATCGAATTTCCAGCGCGTCAATATATTCCTCTCCGCCATTTTGCCGTCTGAACTCATGGCTCATGGCGCCAAGATTTTCCATCACCTCTTCGTCATCTTCAAACGAGATGATGTATTGGTGGAGAAAGCGTTCGGTTTTTGCGCGGAACACCTTCTCTACGTCATTATCCTCGGCCTCATCAGTATGATTTTCAACGTAATTGACCAGGTATCCCGCCAAAGGTCGTATGGCTAAAAACCAATTCGCAGTGAGGTTGATACTTTTGTTATGTTTATTTTTGGTCGGGTATTTCGTTTCCATCTTGCTTTCAGATTTTATTTCGCGTGCCATGTCGACTTTTTTAAAGACCGACTGGAAGGGGAATTTTAGTCTGAGACCCTTTTGGGAATCTTCTTCGAGATTAGAATACTCGATGTGCAAGACGGGCCTAATGATGATCACTCGTTTGCCGTTATGAACACCTTCTTCTTCAACTTCTTCGACTCTATACTTGGGGTACCAATTAAAGAAACGGTCTTCAAGCACTGTTCCTTGCAGTCCTCGATTAAGAAAGACAAAAAGCGGCAGCGTGAAAACGAAGAGGGGTAGCCAGAGTACAAATCCGGCGATCATGCAGGTCAGAAGGTTAGACGAGAAAATGGAACTCACCAACATTCCGAACACGAGCATTGCTGCCCATATCCCGACATTGGTGATGAATTTGCCGATGATGGGTTTGTCAGCGCGGCCGATATACTGAACGGCGTGCGCTCTGTTGAGGTAGACACCACTTCGGATGGGGAAGCATAAGAGTGCCATCAATATGAGGCACAATAGGGTAATCATAGTAATCCTTTCGTTGATTGTTAAGGTTCTTTGCTCCCTAAATTGTAGCATATTTTTTATTGAAAGTCAAACTAACCGTAATGGTTCAATAGCTTGGCATCACCTAATGATTTAGGATGGTCGATATATGCCATACACCAAAAATCCCCACATGCCTCGCATCAGAAAGGAGGCTGCTCAGCTCCTCGTCCGCAAAGGATGGTCGACACGGAAAGTT
>DATDYB010000035.1:0-4484 GCA_036517115.1 Minisyncoccota bacterium
TGATTACCTGAAGGAGCATCTGCATCTCGTCACGTCATTTGCACGGTCGGTGAATGGATATCTACTTCATTATGTGCGGATATTACTTTCGTACCAGATCATGGCTCTACCGACGCGGGGATGAGTTTTTGTATTCACGGACAATAAATCCGTAGTATAGAAGATAGAGGCCGATACAGAACAAGGCGATTTCACCAGTGACAAATGCCGGCTTACTTTGTTTTTTCTCGATGAGTTTTTTGACTGCTTCAGGGAAGAGAATCCTTCCCAGTCCCTTGAGGATAACGAGCCAGCCAATGATGGTAATGACCACTCGCCAATCAGCGGTCCAGACCTGGTGGCTCACAACGAGTAATATACCTAACAGGAGGATTGTGTATCCAGCGAACATTGCTAGGCCTTCATCTGCTACCACTTCTTTTTCAAGAGCTATAGTCTTCTTGTAACGAAACATTACCACGATTGCGGAGATAACGCTGAAGAGTCCCAGGACTTTTGCGAGAAATATTGATGTCTCTATCATAATTTAATATTGTATCATTTAAACAACAAAAAACCGGCTCGAGCCGGATTTTTGTTGTTTAGAAGTGCCTGAACGTGACTATTTAGTAGATGCTTTGGAGCTTCCAAGGAGGCTGAATTTACCTTCACGTGCCTTCACATATGCTTCTACTTTTACCAACTCTGACTCAAGAGCCTGGATCTGTAGAGCGAGCTCTGCGCGATCAGTAATGCTCGTAGTTTGAGTGAGTAGGACATTTAGTCGAGCGATGTTTGCTGTGGTGGTAGCAATTTCGCCTCGTATGAGGGTGAGATTTTTATGGTCCTGTCCAAAAAAGAAGGTGCGAAGGAATCCCCTCTTCTCTACTTTGGTAATGGCATGTGCAGTGGTTGAAGCCGAATCATTCTGGGACTTGGCTACTACACGGACCTGTGGGCCGATTCCTCCCTGGCGATCAGCAACAGCGAGGAGTGACTTCACGAATGTAGCCACGGTACTTCGGTGGGTTTCTGAGGTGATTTTGCTGCGGGTACTTACTGTACCAGAAGTATCCTTGTTTTTTGCTGAGGTACTTGTTGCGTTGCCCTGAGTGCTAGCCTCACGATTATCTTTTGCGGCTGTGCTTGTCGCATTCCCCTGAACACCGACTGACGCAGAAGATGACGCTTGAGCGTTCACATTACGTTTAAGATTTACTTCCGTTCCTACATTAATATTAGTATTGGCGCTGACACCTAGTGCGGGACTTTGAGCGTGCGCTACTCCAATTGTCGAAATGGATACAATAGCAGCGACTGCTGCTAGGGCTAACGTAGATTTCATATAGTTTAAATGCTCGTTAGTTAGTAAAGTGTAAACCGTACTGCACTATTTATACTATACAACTAATGATAGGCATTTGTATATAGTTAGTCATAAATTTTGATATAAAAAAGCCATTCGGAATACGAATGGCTGTGTAGCGTGGAGTACATCTTGCTTAATACATACCAAATGCTTTCAAGAAAGCACGTGCGTATTTTTCTGTTCCTTCTCTAAAGTCCTGTTTCCATATGTTTGAGAAATGCGACTGGACCACCTTTTTGTCAGGCTGCTCAAGCCTTACATGCCACTCGTTCTCTGCATGGTACACAGCTTCAGAAACAATATTAATGAGGACGTAGGTAATTCCGATTTTTTCCTCGGATTGAATGTGTGAGAGATCATAATAGGTGACGGGAAGGCCGGTGTGCGGATTGTACCCCTGCTTCGGGGTGCCGATAGCATCCGCGTAGGTATTTTCCATTCTCTCATCCTCAAAAATACTGAATTCAGCATCTTTTCCGGAATAAGGGTTTAAGATAAGGAAGTAGTATGTCTGCGAATCACCCGCTTCTGGATTGAAGGTGATGCTGCCGGTGTAGTTCCTTTTGAATTCGTGAATGGTCACACTGCATTTGAAATGTACCGATAGTTTCATAATTCTAGTCAATAAGGATCTGGTTATAAGTGTCTGTGAATATTTTCATAAGGGCCACTCAGGAAGGTGATGTTGTCGTTGGTGCTTCCTCTCATTCCACCGCTTAACACATATAGGCGGTCGTATTCGTCAACGAATCCTGAGCCACTTTCGCCCTTCCTTGATCTGTAACGGATAAGAACACTTTGTTTTCAATACGTATCCTTTCTTCTGACATTAATCTACACCTTGTGTCAAGGAAGTCAAATTCGGCTTAAGATACATTTTCCGGAAATAAAAAAGTCCGTGGTCGAACGGACTCTACTTACTACTGAGATGCAACTTTGCGACCCTTTTTACGTCGAGCTGCTATTTCTCGAATCACTCGCGGTGTTGTTATGGTGATGGCTGATGATGTTGTCCGTCCCATAATCGGGCGTAAAGGTTTCCTAGAATTTTTTGACTGCGGGTGTGCTCCAGCCTTATCAGTTGTTCTTTTCTTCTTCATAGTTCATGGTAGGTAATGTGCAGTTCGCTAGGGGTAAAATTACTCCTTTAGTAAAGGAAGTCAAGCAATGAGGCCGATCACACAAACACCATCACAAGAGTGAATGAAAAACCCGCCTACGGTTAGGATGTAGTGCGGGCATGGTTGATACCGACTCCGATGCGCCAACTAGGCAATTTGCACTAGTCCAAGAATGCTACCGATGAAGAAATGTTCAAGATGAGGTTAACTTTGCCGACCTGAGCACATCTTCGCTTCATTTCTCCACCAATATTTTCGAGGTAATTGTTGAATGCCCGTAACTGGGACCATGGTAGTGAAAGGGGGGCCAGTATTTTTACTTCTACGGTGACGAGGGAAGTCTTACCGTCCGTCGTGCCGTCAAGTCTTACGCATTGACCTTGCGGACAGAGTTGGTGCATGTCTGTGAATTGCGCTTCGCCGTCCTCACCCCATGTCCAAGGATGGTCTTTGTCGATACCTTTTATGAGACTGACAACTCGAGCAACATCAGCAGACATGTTTTCTTTGCCGTCTCTGCGGTGGAGAATCGTGAAGATTCCAACCACATCGTATTTTTGCTCACTGTATCTTGTCCCCGTTGTTTTCTGCTTTGGATATATGGTCCTCATAGAGAGACCTTTCTTTTTATTGTTGTGTTGGCTACGAGCCAACGTGTACTGTTCGTCGATTAGAATATCGTAATATGTGAGATGTGTCAAGATGCTCCGGCGGCAGGGTGATCTCGGCTTACAGCCGCAGTACAGCTTTCCCATTTTCTCGTCATCAGAATGACTTGAAAATATGGGAGAAGCTTTTCGATCCCTGCCCGCAAGAGATTCAAATCTCTTGCTCGCCGGAAATCAAGCAAATAAAAACTGCCCACAAGCAGTTTTTATCTAATGATTTCTGGGCTCCGGCGGCAGGGTGATCTCGCCTACAGCGCGTGATTGGCGGTTTCGCCGTCGAAACATCGCCAATCTTTCGATCCCTGCACGGAAGCAAAGTAGTTTGCTTCCTCGCCGGAGCTCAAAACAAAACAGCCCATCTGTGACGATGGGTTGTTTTGAATAATTTTTGAGCTCCGGCGGCAGGGATCGAACCTGCGACCAATCGCTTACACTTAATTCATCATTACTGATGGCGTGGACTATATCATCTCCATGTTTTTTCAAATTTAGGAGCGAGGGGCTTCGTGCAATATCTTTATACTGAACTACTCCAATAAGGATAGTCTCTACACCTTTCCGCCATTGGCGGACTTGGCTCGGGATTGCCCCTGCGGGGTTTCCCCGAATTCACCTCGTTTTTCAATCTGTCTTTCGACAGAAAGCTGCAATAACTTTACAGGCGACTGCTCTACCGCTGAGCTACACCGGAGCTCAAAAATCATTACCTCACCATAGTATCAAAAAATCTGAAAAAGTGAAGTTTCACAGTAGCTCAGGGGACATACTTGACAATATGCATATAAATGGTAATTTATTCATTGGATAGACAAACCAAACAAATGTCAAAAGGAACAACATTGAAAGTATCAAACAAGCGAAATACAGCATTCACCCTGATCGAACTTATCATCTCCCTAGCGGCAATCACCCTTCTCGTCGGTGTTGTGGGCTTCGGTCTCATTGGCGCTGTCTGTATGGGTAATGAATGGTTCACAGAAGAGGGAGTATTGCGAGAGATCAAGGCACAAAATGCCAAGGTTCAAGAAATTGTAACCTACAAACGAAAAATCTTTAAAAAGTCTGAGATCACAGTGAAAGTCGGGGAAACGAATCAGGTCTACCTGCTTGAATCGAATATCCTCATGAACTACACAGTAACTCTGAAGTAACTGGTTAAAGCTCACCTCTCACTCCGTGGGAGGTTTTTTTACAATAAAATACTAGACGTTTAATAATCAATAGCTTCGCATCACTTCAGTTAATAGTTGTATTGGCGCGCGCAGGGAAATTCCCATGTGCAGCCGTTCGTTGTTGTAATACTTGAGGTATTTCTTGAGTGCTCGGTTCAGTGTTCTCACTGTTCTT
>DATDYB010000036.1:0-5318 GCA_036517115.1 Minisyncoccota bacterium
CGCGGCTCTGGGCCGCGCGGTTTTGTTGTCCTTTCAAGAGAACGGGCTTCAATTGACATTATTCACGACTTTGATACTATGATGAGTATCGCATTTTTGCGTTGCTTTTAATTTCGCCCGTAATTTTATTGGCGAACATAGAAAGTATTTATTACAAGCCTAGCGTCTGCGAAAGCAGATTAGCTAAAATAAATTACTTGGTTGGATACGTTCGGGCACAGTTCTCGCGCCTCGACCATATCTAATACAATTAAATAAATAACCATACAATATGGCAGAATTTCAAAGAACAAAGCCCCATGTAAACGTTGGAACCATCGGTCACGTCGACCACGGCAAGACCACGCTTACCACGGCGATCCTTGCTACCCAGGCAAAGGACGGATTGGCACAGCTTAAGTCATACGCTGATATCGCTAAAGGCGGTACGGTTCGAGACGACAGCAAAATCGTTACTATCTCTCTTGCACACGTAGAGTACGAGTCAGATGCTCGTCACTATGCGCACATCGACGCTCCGGGACACGCAGACTACATCAAGAACATGATCACCGGTGCCGCTCAGATGGACGGTGCTATTCTCGTGGTGTCTGCCCTTGACGGTGTGATGCCTCAGACACGAGAGCACATCCTTCTTGCAAAACAAGTTGGTGTACCAAAGGTTGTCATCTTCCTCAACAAATGTGACGCAGTAGACGAAAAGGATCTTATTGATCTTGTGGAAGAAGAAGTTCGAGATCTTCTCACTAAATATGGTTTCAATGGTAAGGAAGCACCTGTTATTCGTGGATCAGCGCTCAAAGCACTTGAAGGAGATCCAGCATGGATGCTAAAGATCAAGGAGCTCATGACTGCTCTTGATACCTATATCCCTACGCCAGTTCGAGAAGTAGACAAGCCATTCCTTATGCCTGTAGAAGACATCTTCTCAATCGAAGGCCGAGGTACTGTGGTAACAGGAAGAATCGAACGAGGAACTATCAAGCTCGGTGACGAAATCGAGATCGTCGGATTCAGGGATACTACTAAGACTGCGGTGACAGGTATTGAAATGTTCAACAAGTCACTCAAAGAAGGTCTCGCTGGAGACAACGCCGGACTCCTACTTCGAGGTACCGCAAAGGACGCGGTAAGCCGAGGACAGGTTTTGGCGAAGGCGGGTTCTGTAAAACCTCACACTGATTTTGAATCAGAGGTATACATTCTAAAGAAAGAAGAAGGTGGCCGACACACTCCGTTCTTCACAGGATACAAGCCTCAGTTCTATCTTCGAACCACTGACGTTACGGGTGAAGTAACCCTTGCTGAGAAGGTTGAAATGGTAATGCCAGGAGACACGGTAACTTTCAAAGTTAAGCTCGTTGCGCCCGTTGCGCTTGAAGAAAAGCAGCGATTCGCGATTCGAGAGGGAGGTAAGACGGTAGGTGCGGGCGTGATCACGAAGATTAACGCCTAGCCCGAAGGGTTTAGCGATTAGGGGTTAGTACAACAGAATCCCTAAACACTAAACGTTTCTACCCTAAACGCTTCATCTATGGCTACAAAAAAGACCACAACTAAAAAAACGAAAGCTTTGAAGGAAGGCGAGACCAACAAGTTGCGTATTCGTGTTAGAGCCTACGAAAGCAAGATCCTTGATGCTTCGGTGAAGCAGATTATGGATACTGCACTTCGCTATGACGCGACCGTACTCGGCCCGATTCCTTTGCCGACAGAGATTAAAAAATATACCGTCAACCGTTCGTCATTCATTTTCAAAAATGCGCGAGAACAATTTGAAATGAGAGTGCATAAGCGGCTAATCGATATTGTTAATCCTGGCGCAAAGATTATCGAGGCGCTCACCAACCTTTCTCTGCCTTCCGGAGTCAATATTGACGTAAAAATGATTTAGCATTCACCTTTAGCAAATCGTGTGGAATATTTACAATTTCCACACGATTTGATAGGGTATGGAAACTTGTCCAAACATTATGAAATTTCTACTTGGAAAAAAAGTGAATATGACCCAAATCTTCGACGACGAAGGTGTGGTTCATCCTGCTACCCTTATTCACACCACTCCTCTTGTCGTTACACAGGTTAAGAGTAAAGAAAAGGATGGTTACGTCGCTATTCAAGTAGGATTTGGTACCCGTAAGGCAACGCGAATCAACAAAGCTCAAAAGGGTCACTTCAAAGACAGAGGAAGCTTCTTTCATGTGAAGGAATTCAAAGCTGTCGGTGACAAAACATATGCTGCAGGGGATACCATCCCAGTCAACGAGTTCAAGGCTGGAGACACGATTGAAGTGTCCGCGATTACCAAAGGCAAAGGCTTTCAAGGTGTGGTAAAACGTCATGGATTCGGCGGAGGTCCTCGTTCTCACGGCCAGAAGCACTCTGAACGCGAGCCAGGATCTATTTCGGGCGGTGTGCGAAACGGAGGTCGAGTGCCAAAAAATATGCGAATGGCGGGACGTATGGGTGGTAACCGTGTCACGGTGAAAAATCTTACCGTGCTTCGTGTTGATGAGGCACAGGGTCATATCTTCGTAGAAGGTGCTATTCCTGGAAAAAGAGGGACACTAGTAGAGATACGAGGATAAGCACAGCCGAACATTTTATGGAAAAAAATACAACCACAACCAAAAAGAAGCTAAAAAAGGAGGCACCTTCTGTGACCCCCGATGCTACTACCAATGCAATGGAAGCAGTGGTCTATACTCAGGCAGGAAAAGAAGCTGGTAAATTCGCTCTTCCGGAGGATGTGTTCGGTGTTCCATGGAATGCGGATCTTGTTCATCAGGTGGTACAAAGCATGATGTTTAACGACCGCGAAGCGATTGCTCACACAAAAACTCGCGGGGAAGTGCGAGGAGGAGGTAAAAAGCCGTGGCAGCAGAAAGGCACCGGCCGGGCACGACACGGTTCTACGCGTTCTCCGATCTGGGTGGGTGGAGGTGTGGCACACGGTCCTCGAAATGACAAAAATTTCAATCGCAAAATCAATAAAAAGATGAAGGCGAAGGCTCTCTACACAATTCTCTCAAAGAAGTACAAGCACGGCGAAATTCTTTTTGTAGACTCGCTTTCTTTTGATGCTCCAAAAGCAAAGGAAGCAAAGCAGACCCTTGTAACGCTTGGCGGTATTAAGGGATACGAGAAACTTGCCACTAAGCCTAAGAACGCTGCCTTCATCGCAGTAAGCAAGAAAAGTCCGGCGCTCGACAAAAGCTTTAAAAATTTTGGCAATGTCACCGTTGACTTGCTTAACAACATCAATCCGCTCATCGCGCTTAACTTTAAATATTTGGTAATTGAAAATCCGGAAGTCTCAGTTAAAACCATTACAGGTAAGATTAATTAATGCCATGGGAATTTTTAGCTCAAAAAAGAATACCAAAGAAAAAAAGACGCCTGCTAAAGGAGCGGTTGTTGTGGAGAAAAAAGTAGTTACCCAACCTGCCTCGTTTAACGATGTATTGCTTCGACCCCACATTACTGAGAAAGCCGGCATCAAGGCTTCCGAAGAAAATGTATATACTTTTGAGGTTACCAAGGGCGCTTCAAAGCCTTCAATCAGAAAGGCTATTATTGATCTCTACAAAGTGACCCCTGTGAAGATTGCAACTATTACCATTACCGGCAAGCGAGTGGTCATGCGTGGCAAAGCTGGGGTGACGAAGGCTACCAAGAAAGCGCTCATCTACCTTAAAAAAGGAGAGACGATAGAATTTGTATAACATCATGAAACACTATAAACCTACATCAAAATCACGACGGCACATGTCCACACTTTCATATGGAGATGTGCTTACCACTTCGGACCCCTACAAGCCGCTTACGCACGGTTTTAAACGTGATGTGGGCCGAAACAACCAAGGACGAATCACTACCCGTCACAAAGGCTCTGGGCATAAGCGCCTCTATCGAGACGTTGACTTTAATTATGACAAGAAGAATATTCCTGCAACTATCGTTACGGTTGAATACGACCCCAACCGCACCGCATTCATCGGCTTGGTGAACTACAAAGATGGAGAGAAGCGATATGTGGTGTTGCCTAAATCTCTCAAAGTTGGCGACTCGTTCATCGTTTCTGAAACTGCTCCAGTTACTATCGGTAACAGACTACCGCTCAAGAAAATTCCTGTTGGAACTTTTGTATATAACGTTGAGCTCAAGCCAGGAAGCGGGGGCAAGATCGCTCGTTCTGCAGGAGTATTCGTTGAAGTGGTTGCGATCGATGGGGGATATGCCCATATCAAAATGCCTTCTACTGAAGTGCGAAAAGTACCTGAACTCTCATGGGCATCAATCGGTGAAGTTTCAAACGAAGAGTCACGCCTGGTGAATATCGGAAAGGCAGGACGAAGCAGATGGTTAGGTATCCGACCGACAGTACGTGGTACAGCCATGAACCCTGTGGATCATCCATACGGTGGTGGAGAAGGCCGCCAGGGCCGAGGTACGAGACGTGCCAAGAGCCGATGGGGCAAGCCTACTGGTAAGGGTCAGAAATCCCGAACGCCGAAGAAATACTCAAACGTTCACATTGTCTCACGACGACGCGTCGGAAAATCAAAAAAAGGTATTCAGTAAACAAAAGCCGCGAAAGCGGCTTTTGTGATATTATAATCTTATTAGTATTTACTCAAAACTATGAATCAAAAGGGCATCGCTTCGGTTGCAATAGCCATAATTCTTGCTCTTTTTATCGGCGGTGGGGTGTTCTATGCGGTACAACAGGAGAAGGTGGAGAAACAGAATAACGATAAAGCAGTGACTGACCTTCTTGAACAGGCAAAGAACTCACCGAAATTGGAAGAGAAAGATAAGACGGACGAAACTGTGGGGTGGAAAACGTATACAAACACTCAGTATGGGTTTGAGATGCAGTATCCGCCTCATTTCACTTTAAAAGATGAAAGTAATGGAGTATCTTTTGTTAAATATCCTCCACCACCAGCGGAAATGCGTGAAAAGAGTTTTTCTATAACTGTTAAGAGCATGCCCAATTTTGATTTTTATAAAGATGTAGAGAAATACATTGCAGACGCTGGAGACAAAGGTAATTTTTTACCTTTTGAAATAGAGAATATTGTAGTGAATGGAATTATAGGAAGACAGTTCTATATTGTTGCGGATGGTGCGTGGCGACAAATAATGATTCCAAAAGAAAGTCAAGTGTTCACACCGTGAATACAAAAACTCCATTTCCGCTCAACCAGTGGATACGTGAGACAAAAGAGCACGGTACAATGGGTAGGTATCAAGCTAACCCAAACGTACCATGCTCTTTTTGTATTCCCATCATATCGTTGATTTGTATTGTT
>DATDYB010000037.1:0-5334 GCA_036517115.1 Minisyncoccota bacterium
TTGGCTCGAACCCCCGCCTCGCGTCCCGCTCGCTTCTTTTGGATTTCAAAAACCCTTGGCGAATTCTGGCGGAAACCCCCGTCGCGTCGCTTTGCGACGCTCCGCATTTTGGCGAAAACGGCGATTCTATTTTTTGGCTGCGGGACTTGGACTCGAACCAAGATAGCCGCCTCCAGAGGGCGAAGTCCTACCATTAGACGATCCCGCAATACTTTTGTCAATACCTCATTGTATCGACATTCAAATACACAATGACAATACTTGAAAAAGCAAGATTATTCAAGCGGGAAGGAGACAAGACGGCTACGTAGTAAGAAGAGAGGCAGGAACAGCGATGGGTTTAGGTCGTTTTTCTTTGAAGACGAGACTTGCTTTGATGAACTCGGTGAAAAGAGGGTGTGGGGAAAGAGGTCGGGCAAGGAACTCCGGGTGAAACTGTGTACCTAAGAAAAACGGGTGAATATCACGCGGAAGTTCCGCGATCTCCATAAGAGTACCGTCAGGGGAAGTACCTGAAAATACCAGCCCCGCTTCTTGAATACGATCGATGAACTCTGGGTTCACCTCATAGCGATGACGATGACGCTCTTCGATTATATTTTTACCATAGGCTTTTTGAGCAACCGTATCTTTTTTAAGTTTAGCTTTGTAGGTACCGAGGCGCATACTGCCACCGTAATTCCCTTCCGCAAGTTTCTTTTTCTGGTCGGGCATGATGTCGATCACCAGCGCGGAAGATTTTGGATTGATTTCCGCAGTGTTCGCGTCCTTGAGACCAAGCACGTTACGAGCATATTCGATGACCATAAGCTGCATACCGTAGCAAAGGCCGAAGTAAGGAATGTTATTTTCTCGAGCATATTGAATTGCTTTAAGCTTACCTTCGATACCTGACTCACCGAAGCCGCCGGGGATGAGGATACCGTCGTAGCTTTGGAGCATCGCAACATCTTTACCTTTCTCAAAATCTTTGGCGTTCAACCAATCTATTTTAGCTTTGACTCCCTGCGCTGTTGCTGAAAATTTAATCGCTTCAATGACGGAAATATAGGCGTCGGAAAGTATGAAATCCCCTGTATCAAAATATTTCCCGACAATGCCGATCCGGACTTCTTTCTTTGCATTTCTCACCTTTTCGAGCATAGCTCTCCATTCCTTCAGATCTTTTTGGCGAGGTGCGAGACCGAAGAATTTTAAAATAATCTTGCTTAAGCCATCCTTTTCAAAGTTGACCGGCACCTGATAGATGCTTTCGATGTCCGGGGCAGAGATGACGCTCTCAGGAAGCAGGCCGCATGAATCCGCGATCTTTTGCTTGCGCTTGAGATCGAGCGGCATATGGCTCCGTGCGATGATGATGTCGGGATTAACGCCATAGGAATTAAGTTGTCGCACCGCGTTTTGAGTAGGCTTGGACTTCATCTCGCCGAGATTTCCCGGCACAGGAAGATAGCTTACCATCACGAACATAACGTCGTGCGGGTGTCGAAGCTTCAAGATCCTCGCTGTCTCGATAAAAATAGCATTTTGATATTCACCCACCGTACCACCGATCTCAACAATAGTGACATCGGGATTAAGCTTCTTTACCGAGGCGTTGATGCGGCGCAAGATTTCCTCCGTAACATGGAAGACTGGCTCTACACACTTGCCGCCGTAGCCCAAGGCGCGCTCTTTGTCGATGATGTGCTTGAAGACCATGCCGTTCGTCATGTAGTTCTCCGGTGGCAATTCCATTCCCAGAAAACGTTCGTAGTTGCCCATGTCCTGGTCGGTCTCGAGGCCAGAGTTCATGACGAAGACTTCCCCATGCTCAGTCGGGTTCATGGTGCCCGCGTCAACGTTCAAATACGGGTCGGCTTTAATGAGACTAACTTTGAAACCCTTGGATTGCAAAATTGTACCGATCGAAGCGGTGGTGACACCCTTCCCAACTCCTGACATTACGCCCCCCAAAACAAAAATATATTTATGAGTTTTTTTCATGAGCACTGCAATAATTACCCCTAATTAAATCATATTAAATATTTTTTGCATCTTTACGACGTGCAATAACTTCAGTTTAAAAAGAAAAGCGCGGAGGACGAGCGTCCTCCGCGCCTTGTCTACACATTGAGATACCGCCTGACTGCCAAATAACTTGAAATTGCGCCCAAAAGAATACCTGAACTTATGATGATAAGGAAGATTTGACCGAAGTTAATTGCATAGTAATGCAGCAAATTCACGCCGGCTCCAAAGTTACGAGTAAATTCACCAATATAAAAGGTTATCGGATAAAAGAGAGCGAGCGTAATGAGCGCCGAGATAACACCATACATAACACCCGCTACCACGAACGGTCCTCTAATATACTTATTACTTGCTCCGACAAGCCTCATCACAGAAATCTCTTCCCGAGCGGAATAAATAACCAAGCGAATAGTGTTGAAGGTAATGACGATAGAGACGAACACCAGGATAAGCGAGAGGCCGAGTCCGAGCTTCTCGGACATGTCGATAATCTTAACCAATTTGTCGATAATTATTTTATTTTTATTATAGTTAACACTTTCGACAATAGCGGTACCGTCGCGCCCTAGCGCATTTTTGCTTTCGAGGAATTTTGCCACACTACCATACTGTGACGGCTCTTTTGCTTTTACATTAAGTACAGCAGGCAGAGGATTTTCTTGCAGTTCCTGAAGCCCTTGCAGTGTGAGCGCGTCGTCGGCATGCTTCTCTTTAAACCGAGCCAGCGCTTCATCGCGAGAAACATACTCGACATTAGCCACTTCAGGCAAGCCCTCAAGTGACCGCTTGAGGGTGAGGATGTCTTCTACAGGAGCACTCACGGTGAAATATACATTTACATCGACTTTTTCTTTGACCTGATTGACATATTCGGTCATCAAGATGTTGAAAAAAATGAGTGAAGCAAACACAACGAGCGACATCGTGACCACCACAATCGACGCCAGCGACACAAAACCGTTTCGCCAAAAATTAATGAAGCCGGTGCGTACAATTCTTTTTGTGTTAGTCCATAACATATTTTTGAAAATTGAAAATTCTACAATATATACTTCCCATGCTTATCATCTTTTATGATTTTGCCGCCCTCGAGAGTGATCACCCTCTTACCCACAGCGTCAATGACGCCCTTATTGTGAGTGGTGAGGATGACGGTAGTGCCAAGGTCGTTAACCTTTTTTAAAATACGGACAATCTCGAAAGTGTTGACTGGATCAAGGTTTCCCGTCGGCTCATCGGCAATCAGCACATCAGGCTGAGTGACAATGGCCCGAGCGATAGCCACTCGCTGCTTTTCTCCGCCCGAGAGCTCGTGTGGAAAGCTCCAGATCTTCTTTCCTAGATCCACGAGGTTGAGTACATGGGGAACATCCGCCTCGATCTCATCGTCCGTTTTGCCTGCCGCCTCCATGGCAAAAGCGATGTTTTCGTAGGCGGTTTTGTTGGGAATAAGCTTGAAATCCTGGAAGACCGTGCCGATGCGGCGGCGGAGCTTGTTGATCTTACTTTTCCTGAGGCTGTGCACGTCGGTCGACTCGAAAAAAACCGAGCCTGAGGTGGGTCTCTCTTCAGCAAGAAGCATTTTAAGAAGTGTCGTTTTGCCCGCGCCTGAATGCCCGACAATAGAGATAAATTCCTTCGGTTCTACGGTAAAGCTTACGTCTTTAAGAGCTACGGAGTCGTCTGAATATATTTTGGTGACCTTATCAAAATAGATCATGTACCATCCAGTATAAAGTATTATGTAGAAAGTATAAAGGTCAGCAGTACACACCGATGTGCTACAAGGCCTTTTCTGCCTCTATAAACTCATCAATGTCACCTTCAAGTACTTTCTCAACTTGAGTGGTTTCAACGTTGGTACGATGATCCTTAACCATTTTGTATGGATGAAGCACATAAGAGCGGATCTGACTACCCCACTCGATATCCGTCGTTTTACTCACATACATTCCCTGCTCTTTACTCTTCCGTTCGTCTTCCCATAGTTTGTAGAGCTTACCGGAGAGGATTTTCATGGCTTGTTCCTTATTTTGACCCTGACTGCGTTCGCTATCTGCATGTACTGAAATTTTTGTCGGTAGGTGAACTATTCGCACGGCGGTTTCTCGCTTGTTCACATTCTGCCCGCCCGGACCTCCGGACTTGGCGGTGGTGACGTCGAGATCGCTTTCTTTAATCTCGATCTCTCCCACTTTCTCGAATTTAGGAATAACCTCGACGAGGGAGAATGAAGTATGCCGGAGTTTTTTTGCATTGAAAGGAGAGATGCGTACCAAGCGGTGGACGCCAGACTCGTTCTTTAACGTGCCGTAGACTTGTTTGCCTCGCACTTCAAAAGTTAAGTTGCGGTATCCGCCATGATCATTGCCGTGCTCGTGGATGATGAAGATGTCCCAACCCTTACCTTCGATATATTTTCTATACATCCGAAACAATATACTCGTAAAGTCTTCTGCATCGTCACCGCCCGCGCCGGAGAAAATAGTAATGATAGCATCACCCTTGTCGTACTTACCGATACCCTCAAGCTCTTCCCGAAGCCTCGCAATTTCTTTGATCGTCGCCTGAGCCTTATCTTTATCCGCCCAAAAATCAGACGCACCCATTGCTGTCTCGAGTTCCTCTATTTTTTTGAGTTTTGCTTCTTTACCGTCCATGATGGAGATTATATCAAGTGCTGTAAAAAAGAGAACGCCGGCAGAAATTGCCGGCGTGTTCCTAATCCCAATTAAACCAGATAGAGGTTTTTCTTGCACGAAAAACGCTCTGTGCATTTGCCGCCCTCCTTTTCTATTGATAATTATACTCTTTTTGTTGCCTGAGCGCAACAGTATCATGGGATAAATAGGAGCCGAAGGCGAGAATCGAACTCGCGACCTCTGCTTTACGAAAGCATTGCTCTACCAACTGAGCTACTTCGGCTTTTGAACGTATTAAGAATAGGGCAATTCATGAAAATTTACAAACAAAAACCGCCGGAAGTAAGGACAATCTTTTTTGGATGAACCCCTAAAGCTTGGTGGGGCGTAAGTAAATGATGTCCAGTTTTCCGACGGTGCGGTTCGAGAAGCATATCCGACGCTTCCTCAAGCATCTTGAAGACCGACCCTAAACACAGCCACTAGTGTAACAAATGAATTGAAATAGTCAATCGAGTTTTACACTGTCGATATCCCGAACCGTGAATACAAAAACTCCATTTCCGCTCAACCAGTGGATACGTGAGACAAAAGAGCACGGTACAATGGGTAGGTATCAAGCTAACCCAAACGTACCATGCTCTTTTTGTATTCCCATCATATCGTTGATTTGTATTGT
>DATDYB010000038.1:0-5327 GCA_036517115.1 Minisyncoccota bacterium
GGCTACCTTGCGAGTCGACCAACCTCTCCTTACCAGGTCTGCGGCATCCCTACGAATCCGGGGCATATGTTTATGAGTTGTATATGGCATATGAAATCATCCTAAATCACCGGGTGATTCCAAGCTATTGAACCATTACGCAACTATTGACTTATTAAGGTGATGTTGATATAAATTTGACAGAACTTTAAGACAAAAGGAGCTTATGGACGCTGCGGAGAGACGATTACCACTCAAGAAGCTGCACGAGCTTCTTGACGAACATCTAGGAAACAGACCCCTTGTGGTCTCGATAAAACAATCACGATTAACTGACGCGGACGGGTATGTTAATTCGGCGAAACTCAACCTCATGCGATCCCTACTTTCTCATGAGCGAGATAAAATCTCCGATAATCAATCAAAAGAGCACTTCAACACTGTGCTTAAGGCCCTCGCTTCTTTCATATAACTTACACATCTCGCCCTCCTGGCGAGATTTTTCATTAAGTGGGCGCACTTGGAATCTCACTGCTCGTCTCGAAGTCTCGACTGCGCTTTGGAAACCTTGCGGTTCCAACGCTTCGCTGCCTCCACGACGGGGAAACTCCCTGTTTCCTTACAGGAACAGTACACCTTTCGCATTTTGAAGACAAAACGCTCAAGGTCTTGCGAAGCTCCAAGTATTCGCTTCTCACCCGACCCCTTTCCCACGGTTCGAGTCCAAGCGCGAAAAATCTGTGCGCGTGCTTGGACTCGAACCAAGAACCTTCTAGGTATATGATTTATTTCATAGTCCGCCTGCTTGGACTCGAACCAAGGACCCCCGAGGTATATCTCCGATATAAACGGTTCGCTCGGATTTTTAAATCAAATGGGATTGTGGGCGCACTAGGACTCGAACCTAGGACCGGACGAGTATAAGTCGTCTGCTCTACCAACTGAGCTATGCGCCCATTTTATTTTAAATCCTCGCTGCCATTTATAAGCTCGGTGCTCTAACCAGCTGAGCTATACGCCCATACAAAGCTTACAGTAAAAAATTACATTTTGGAAATCTCCATGTAGTAAGTTTACTCCTCTACCAAGATATGCTATATATTCTCCAGATCCAAAGCATGACGCTTTGAAAAAAGAAAGGCTAACACTGAAAACACTCGAACTCGCAGTAAAACTTCCGCCCTATGTCGACATGGTGCTTCTGACCACCAGCAGCCCTGGAACCAACGGCAGCTTACGCAACGGCGACCATCATTCGGTAATGATGAGCCTTTCCGGACGCAACCCTGCACAGTGGCGCGGTCGTTCAGTAACTATTGGTGAACAAACACTGAAACGATTTACCCGCGAAGCACCTGTCCATATCGAGATTGATGGACACATCGTACACGAGAAACACGAGCGTTGGCTCGGTATTGATGGCAAGAATATAAGCTTTATCGGCAAACGCAAACATCGTCAGTCCGTTATTGTCGTCTGGAAGAACGGATCCGTGCACCCCTTAAGTGAACGTACCGCCCGACAAATTCGCCGAGTTCTTTCCGGCCTCCAGTGGGCCTTCAACTGATTGTGGCTAAATTCGAGTCAAACAAAATGCGAAGCGCCAGCGCTTCGCATTTTTTATCTCAACTTTTAACTTTGCACTTTTAACGTAGAAACGAAAAAACGGCCTTGGATGCGAGGCGCGAGCGAGGCTTGCGACCAAAATGTATTAGATATACATTGCGGGAGCAAACGTAGCTCGCAACAAAGCAGACGAGGCCGTTTTTTCGTTTCTACGCTTGGTGCTCGATATCTTTCTTTTTCTTGGGTATAATCCCATGCGCAATAATAATCGTCTCATACGCTTCACGTTCGATGGTCTCCACTTCCATAAGGGTTGAAGCAATAACATCAAGAGCTTTTCTATGACCAGCAAGGATATCTTCTGCTTTCTTTAAAGCGTCAGTCATGATCTTTGTAACTTCTCCGTCAATCTCAGCGCTCACCCGTTCTGAATATTCCTTGTCCCCTACGCCGCGACCAAAGAGAGCTCGCCCTCCCACACCTTCAAGCGCCACGGGGCCGAGCTTGTCCGACATGCCATATTTAGTAACCATGTCACGCGCAAGCGCCGTTGAGACCTGGAGGTCATTTGATGGACCGGTGGTAAGGTCGCCGAAGATCATTTTCTCCGCCACATAGCCTCCGAGCGACATTGCGATGTCATCGAGAAATTCTCTTTTTGATTGTAGCTTTCGATCTTCAAGCGGTAGCTTGAGTGTGTAGCCGGCAGCCCGTCCGCGGGAGATGATAGAAATTTTATGCACCGGGTCGGCGTATGGCAATACTGAAGCAACAAGTGCATGGCCAGCTTCATGATAGGCGGTGATTTCTTTTTCCTTCTTGGAAAGCAAGTGACTGCGGCGCTCAGGCCCCATCATGACTTTTTCGATCGAGCGGATAAGATCATACTGAGAAATTTTGGTGCGGTCTTCGCGGGCGGCAAGGATGGCGCCTTCGTTCATGAGTGAATAAAGGTCGGCGCCCGAAAAGCCCGGTGTGCGCTCTGCAATGACGGTCAAATTGACGTCCTCAGCAAACGGTTTTTCACGAGCGTGGATTTTAAGAATCTCCTCACGATCATTTCGGTCAGGAAGGTCGATAGTAACGCGTCGGTCAAAGCGGCCTGGTCGAAGAAGAGCGGGGTCGAGTACATCGGGTCGGTTCGTGGCCGCCATAACGATCACCTTCTCGGTAGGCTCGAAACCATCCATCTCCACAAGAATCTGGTTCAAGGTCTGCTCGCGTTCGTCGTTCCCTCCACCCATGCCAGTGCCACGCACGCGGCCGACCGCGTCGATCTCATCAACGAAAATAATTGCGGGAGCGGCTTGTTTCGCTAGTTTAAAAAGGTCGCGCACACGGGAAGCTCCCACACCCACGAACATTTCCACAAACTCGGATCCGGAAATGGAAAAGAATGACACACCTGCTTCCCCCGCTACGGCGCGAGCAAGCAGTGTCTTACCTGTTCCTGGAGCACCCATAAGGAGAATACCTTTTGGAATACGCGCGCCGATTTCAAAGAATTTTTTAGGATTTTTAAGAAAGTCTACGATTTCGGAGAGTTCTTGTTTCGCTTCTTTCGCCCCCGCCACATCCTTGAAGGTTACGCGTTGCTTTTTATCGTCAGGCAACGTGATGCGCGCCTTTGATTGGCCGAAGGTGAATGCCTGCATGCCCGCCCCTCGCACCTGGCGAGTGAGGAACCAAATAAACAGCACAATAAAAATAATAGGGATGATGAACGGCGCGAGCGTCAGGAGCCAATAGCTGAGACCACTCTCTCCCTTCACTGTGATCTCTACCGGTGCGAGCTTCGCGGGAGAAACGCCATAGTTGACCAGAGTGTCGGAAAGCGCAGTGCCTTCCTCTTTCTTCGCTTTCTTCATGTCACCCTTCGGATAGTTCACCTCAAGACTATCACCTCGCACCACAATGGACGACACAAGGCCTTTATTAATGTCGGACGCCAGTTCTGAGATTGGAATTTCATTGGTCGTTTTCTGATTCTCCACAATGAGCGAGTAGAGCCCTCCGAGCACGATGAACACAAGAAGTGTAGTGATAATACTCCCCATGAGGTTTTTCTCTCCTCCTTTCTTTTTATTGCCGTTGTTTTTTCCCTGTTTTGCCACAATTAGTTGTGTTTAATTTCTTATAACCTCATCATACTACACTTTTTTGATAAATCCGCAAAAAACTTTTCATTATGCAAAATATAGAGCACTTGGTACTATAGGTAAGCAATGAGCGCGTTAATTACGAATAAGAAAGCAGGATTTAACTATGAGATACTCGAAACCTTTTCCGCGGGTATCGAGCTTTTTGGCTTTGAAGTGAAGTCCGTCCGCGCAGGGCAAGGTGAGCTTGCCGCCGCACATGTCACCGTGCGGGGTGGCGAAGCCTTCCTTATCGGCGCGACCATCCCACCCTACCAGCCGAAAAACTCGCCCAAAGACTACGACCCCGAGCGAAACCGTAAACTTCTCCTTACCAAAAAAGAGCTCGATACCATGACAACTCTCGAGAACGGCAAGGGTTTGACAATTGTGCCATTGTCGATGTATAATAAAGGACGAACGATCAAGATAGACATCGCGATCGTCCGAGGCAAAAAGAAATTCGATAAACGCGAAACGATAAAGCGCCGTGACACAGAAAGGGAGATTCTTAGAGAAATGAAAGGATGAGTTGTTTGACAATGTAAATCCGAAGCACGAAATCCGAAAAAATTCGAATTTCGATATTCGAGCTTCGTATTTTAATACGGGGGTGCAAGGCATAGACAGTTGGTTCACCATTCACTACGCAAAGTGGAGCAGTATGAACTCCTTAATCTCATGCAAACTTCTAAGTGCAAAAACCTTAGGAAAAGCGATCCTTTCTCCGTTCTACGGAGCAAATGATTTTGCTTTCGCTCGGGCGTAAGCTAGAGCGACATGGACTCAGTCAACGTCCGATAGGCTGATCTTCGTGTAATAAACTCGGAATAGAAATTTCAGGGTCTCGATGAAATTTTGAAACTAATTGAGAATCGGTATTCATACATTTTGTTCGTTTACAGTATGAATGCTTAAATCCGCTTCGGCGGCAAACAAACTAGACTTTGTAGAAGTAATGTCTGGCATTAGCTGCACCCGAGTTCAATTCTCGGCACTTCCACCATCAACAAAAAACCATTCTTTGAGAATGGTTTTTTGTTGATGGTTATTAAAGCTATCACACATTTTTCTTGACAAAAATATCGCTACATGCTATCATTAACAGTACAAAGATTTTGATTCGAAAACGTCGAATTTCTAGAACATTATATTTGTATATTATCACTCATACCAAAAACCAATGAAAGGAGTCATCAAAAAGACTATGGAAAAAGGTTTCGGTTTCATCACCCCTGAGGAAGGTGGAAAGGATATTTTCTTTCACACTAATTCTCTAGTAGGAGTTCAATTCAACGATCTCCGAGAAGGTGACGCTGTTTCTTTTGAAACAGAAGATACCGAAAAAGGAAAGAACGCTATCAACGTTCAGCGAGCCTAAACTCTATAACAAAAAGCCGCCCTCACGGGCGGCTTTTTGTTTGGATGACTCCATGTTTTTTGATTTTTGGTAACATCTTGACAAAATGTGTAAGACGAGATAATCTGCAACCAGAAACATCTCCCTACACGGAGCCCCGAATCCGAACACCTGAGTTAAACTAATAATTTCTTTTTCATCATACCACGCACCCGTGGTTTGTTTTGTTTCTGGAGCTCACGTGCGAATGCCTCACGAGGAGTTTTGAAGCGGAGACACTCCAT
>DATDYB010000039.1:0-20603 GCA_036517115.1 Minisyncoccota bacterium
TCCAATTTTCTTGCGATGAATCGCAGACTCTTTTTTACTTTCAAATATTTTTCGATCCGCTGTCGCTCATACAAATTCAAATGCACAAATTCCTTCATAAATTCATTTTACAGGTGTTCGGATTCAAAGGTATATCTCCATTTAACATGTTACGTGTCGCCAGGGATTTAAGAGGGCTCAGGCAAGCCACTTTAAATCCCTGGCGACATCTCATTGTACTCATTACATGAGCATGACGCAGGGTAAATTCACAGACACAAACAACAAACAAAAGGAAACTCAGTGATTGCATTCTTAGTGAAATTAGCATTAGCGGTTGGGTTGTTTTTCACAGCCCGATATCTCAAAGGCCGTCTCGTGCAAATCCTCGGAAAACCTAACGCCGATGAAGAATCGCGGCGCGGTTACAACAGTCGCGAGCAAGTAATCAAGAATCCAAGATTATGGAGATACTTGACTAATAGCGCGTACACCTGTTCCGCCCTCTTATTTTTGTGGTCATTCGCAGGCACGAGCTACATAATGGTAAGCTCGAGCCATATTGCGACCCTTAAAAGAGAGTACTTCGGAACATCGCTCGCTCCCGGACAAATCGTTGGACAACGTGGCCAGCTCGGGCCCCAGGCACGAGTCATCACTGCAGGGTTTCACCCTGAGTTTTTGATCACGTTGCTCTACACGGTTACAGAAGAACCAGTGTTCACTGTCCCGAACGGGCAATGTGCGATCATCTCAGCAAGAGATGGTGTTCCTCCTAAACGTGGAGCAGCGTTCGCTGAACCATGGTCTGACGAAGAGAAGCATAAATTGATTAACGATGCAGAATACTTCCTCAGCAACAACAGGGGGCAGCGCGGACCGCAAACAACGGTCCTCACGCCAGACTCATACACCATCAACCCATTCTTGTGGGAAAAACCAAAACTCATCAGCGCAATCCGCGTTGAGCAGGGCACGGAAGGTGTAGTCAAATCCTCAGTCCTCGCCATGGTTGATTTCGGCTCTTTCAGACGGCCGCTGCCCACCAACAACATACTGACGGTCCTTACAGGGGACAAACTTCCTAAAGGAAGCGCAGAAGTGCAGATAGTGCCAGTGGGCGCAATTGGCGTATGGGAGGAACCGTTACCAAATGGGCTTTACTACGTCAACACCGAAGCGTACAAAATTACCATCATTCCTAACTCGGCGGTGGCATTTGAGTACAAGGGTGGTTACATGAAACGCACAGTCGACATCTCGACAGATGCTGAAGGAAAAATCATCGAGAAAAAAGATCAAAACGAAGTTCAGCCAGTTCCAAATTCGGCTGATACGGCGATCTTCACCAAGCCTGAGGGCTGGGATGTCGCACAGGAGTTGCGTGTTCTCGTGCAGGTAAGACCTGGACTGGGACCGTTTGTCGCCGCTTCACTCAGACTGACAGAGGAAAATGCCACACAGATCATCGAAGACCGAGTGGTTACACCGATCATCAGATCGGTGACTCGAGAAGTCGAAGGTGGTGCACACATCGAGTTTTCGTCCATGAAAGCAGAGCTCGATTCCAACAACATGCCTGTCCTAGGTACCAACGGGGAACCTAAGATTAAATTGGTGAAGGAGTTCAGGGCAGTTCGTGTTCTCGATTTGCTCGAAAACCGTAACTCGGTTGAAGAAGCCATTGAACACCGATCAAGGATTGAAGCGGAAAAAGAAGGCATCCAAATCCTTGAGGTCCGGCTTGCCGAAACCTCAATCCCTCCCGAGCTACTTATTGCTCGTAAGCGAGAACAGCTCGCACAGCAACTAACAGCGGCCTGGAAGGAAGAAGAAAATGCTCAAACGCAACGTCGCAGAACGGAGAATGAGAGGGCAACTTCTCAGCAGCAGCCGATCTTGGTGGCAGCGCAGATTGCAGAACAAGCCGCTGAGAAAACTGCGAAGGCGAGAACGATCGAAGGTGAGGGTGAAAAATCCTTCATGCTTTCGGTTGCTGAAGGACAAAAGGCTCAAGCTGAAGTCCTAGGGCAACAGGCGACAGTGAACCTTCAGGTTCAACAACAGATCATCAAGGCGATTGAGAACATCATCAATAAAAACCCCGACATACTTGCGAAAGCATTAGAAAATGCACACAAGTTTGTCCCTTCCGTGATGGTTAACGGAAGTGGGGGTGGTGGAAGCCTTGAGGGTGCCGCAGCGATCTTTGGTCACTTGATGAACAAAGACCCGATGCCGCAGGTCAAAACAGTGAGCACAAATAGGTAACGTAACATGTTGGTTGAGCACAAACGAAAGTTTGTGCTCTTTTTTCTTGTACTTATTTGTATTTGTATTCGAATCACGTTACTATTGTTGTACATTGCCATGAAGCAAAGCCATTTATTTACAAAAACCCGCAAGGAGGCACCGAAGGATGAGGTGTCGAAAAATGCACAGCTCCTTATCCGTGCTGGTTATATTCACAAAGAAATGGCGGGGATATATTCATATTTGCCGTTAGGCCTAAGGGTACTTAAAAAAATCGAACATATTATTCGGGAAGAGATGAATGCTCTCAGCGGACAGGAAGTGCTACTGACTGTGCTGCAGGACAAAGCGTTATGGGAAAAAACCAACCGTTGGAGTGACGAGGTAGTGGATAATTGGTTCAAAACAAAACTTAAAAATGATACAGAAGTTGGTCTCGGACACACACACGAAGAAGAACTGACGCATCTTTTAAAAGACTACATCCGTTCATGGAGGGATTTACCAACGTATGTATACCAAATTCAGACCAAATTCCGTAACGAGGCCCGTGCAAAAAGCGGCATCATGCGAGGAAGAGAATTTCTCATGAAAGATCTGTATTCTTTTTCTCGTACGGAGGAGGAACATGCGGCATTTTATGAACGTGCGAAAGTAGCTTACAAGAACGTATTTAAAAGGGTGGGCATTGGAGAAAGCACGTACATGACATTTGCATCAGGAGGAACGTTCTCAAAATATTCTCACGAGTTTCAGACACTAACTGAAGCAGGGGAAGACACTATTCATATTTGCGAAAAGTGTAAGGTAGCAGTCAATGCAGAAATCATCAAAGAAGTGTCCGCTTGTCCAGAATGCACCAACAAAAATCTGATTACCAAGAAAGCGGTTGAGGTTGGAAATATTTTCAATCTGGGCACCCGCTTCTCGGTACCATTTGAACTTACGTATGCTGGTGAGACAGGCGAGAAAAAGCCCGTCATCATGGGTTGCTACGGTATCGGTCTTGGGCGTGTGATGGGCACGGTAGTGGAAGTTTTCGCGGACGAAAAGGGCATCGTCTGGCCGGAAGCCATCGCGCCATTCAGAGTGCATTTGATTTCACTTGCGGGAGACAACGAATCGGTAAAAAAATACGCCGATGCGCTCTACGAAAAACTCTTGCAAAAGGGTGTTGAAGTCCTCTATGATGAGAGAGATCTGCGGGCGGGCGAGAAATTCGCGGATAGTGATCTTTTAGGTATACCACTCCGAGCAGTCATCAGTGAAAAACTTTTGGCAGAAAAAAATATTGAAATAAAGGAACGCACAAAAAGCGACGCAGAAAAAATAAGCGAGGAAGCATTCTTTGTCCTTCTCGGTAAGTAATAATTCATCACACTACATGACTTTAAAGGAAAAAATTTACGGTTTCCTCTCTAACGACATAGGTATAGACCTGGGTACAGCAAACACCTTGGTGTATTTGCGTGGTCACGGCATCGTCATTAACGAGCCGTCGGTAGTAGCGGTTAACCAAAAAACAGGGAGAGTGGTTGCGGTTGGCACCCAGGCTAAAGACATGCTCGGCCGAACACCACCTCATATCGTCGCCGTACGGCCACTAGTAGATGGGGTGATCTCTGACTTCGAAGTGACAGAAGAAATGCTCGCCTATCTTATTAAAAAAGCCGAAGGATACTCAAAAAAAATGCTTGGGCCAAGGGTGGTCGTCGGCGTACCCTCCGGCGTGACCAACGTAGAGATCCGAGCAGTGCGTGACGCTACCAAAAATGCGGGAGCAAGGGAAGTGTACATTGTCGAAGAGCCTATGGCGGGAGCTATCGGCATCCGTTTACCCGTACATGACCCTGTGGGAAATATGGTTATCGATATCGGCGGCGGCACTACCGACGTGGCCGTAATTTCCCTAGGAGGCATCGTCCGCTCAAAAAACGTGCGCATTGCCGGCGATAAACTTAACACTGACATTATTTCATATATCAGAGGGGAATTTAAAATTTTGATCGGTGAAAAAACTGCTGAGAGCATCAAAATAGCTATTGGTGGCGTATCACCTGGAGAAGAGCCAGCTGAAGCGACGATCCGCGGACGGGACCTTGTGACAGGGTTGCCTCGCGAAGTAGTTATCACCGACTCGGATATCCGTGAAGCGATGTCGCAGTCTATCGACAATCTGGTTGAGTCCGTCCGAGAGGTGCTTGAGACGACGCCCCCTGAAATCCTTTCCGATATCATGCATCGTGGAATTTATCTTGTGGGAGGCGGCGCACTCATCAAAGGCCTTAACAAGCTCTTGGAAGACGCGATAAAAATGCCTGTGCATATTGCCGAAGATCCTTTGACCGCTATTGCCCGCGGCACCGGCATCATTCTTGAGGATCTAAAAAAGTATGAGGAAGTGCTCATACAAAACGAAGATGAATTACCACCTAAAAAGTAGAGAACGAGGCTCATCCCTTTCCAAACAAGCGATAGTAGTGTTTGTTGCATTATATGCTGTTGTTATTGTCCTCAACACTCTTGTCCCCAATATTTTTGACGCACTCTTACTCCCCATCGCAAAGCCACTCTGGAAAAGCGAATCGAGAGTTATAGGTCTTATTCGTGCCATACCCGTTTTTTTTCTTACCAAAAGACATCTTAATGACGCGCTCATCATAGCTGAAGAAAAACTTGCACTCTATGAAACCACGGAAAAAAACATATCACTCTTGCGCGCCGAAAACGATGCGTTACGGGAATTACTAGGCCGAACCCCTATTCCCAAAGGAGTTGTGGCGTCAGTACTTCGTACACCAGCATTTTCACCCTATGATTCCCTCATTATCGACGCAGGAACAAAAGTGGGGGTGAAGGCGGGAGACCTCGTGCTTGTCGGAGAGACACCGGCGGGAGTTGTTGCTGAGAGTTTTGCTTCTTCAGCTAAAGTGAAGCTATACTCCACCTCAGGAGAAAGAACTCCAATTCTTTTGAGCGCGAGCTCGACACACATGGAGGCCCTTGGGCGTGGCGGCGGTAATTTTGAAATCGCTGCACCTCGAGATCTCCCGGTTGAGAAAGGCGACATTGTTACGCTGCCTGAGCTGCATACGGCGGTATTCGGCGTCGTGGAAGATGTACTATTCGATCCTGCGCGAGCATTTCAAACTATCCTATTTAGAAGCCCTTTCAATATTTCTGAAGTCCGTACCGTTCTCATCGTGAGCAACCCATGAGAAACAGTAAGCTGCGCATCATTGCAAATATTGTCGTATTCGCCGGAGTTTTTTTATTTCCGTGGTGGCTTACCTTTCTCCTTGCGGTGGTCGCTCTCTTCAATATCGAGTGGTATATTGAGATCATTATCGCTAGTTTTCTCCTTGATGTTCTCTACAGCATACCTATTAACTTATACTGGGGACACGAATTCGTGCTGACGTTGGTTGCGATCATTGCTTTTATAGTTTCTGGACCCATCAAGCGCCGCCTTATTTTCTATACCTAAGATCATTACATCGCGAACTGCTTCGTTATGGAGCCTCGTAAAATCTTTCACCGTACCATCTTAGTACGTCTCAAGATTTTATCTCTCCATGCCTCGCATTTCATCGATGTAATGATCTTAGCGGCATAATGAAGCGCAACCATCCGCAAAAAAGTTCGTAGACTCAGGCCTGTCGGCTCGTCTACAGATGCCGTTGCCTACCCCAACGGCCCGGAGCGCGAACTTTTTTGCGGATGATGGAGCGTAATGTCGTGAAGGGAGGAGTCTGGATAGAATCTGTCGGTAATTTTCGCTATACTTACCATCATGACCTGGCGAAGCGTAAAAAAATTATTCAGGAAACGATATCGGAATGTCGAAATAGAACCTGACGAAATTCTTCTTGACTCAAGCAACCTGCCACAGTTTGATACCGACCAGTTTGAAGGCCGTCTCGAAAAACCGATTTCTAAAATAACCCTTAAGGTGCTTGCCGGCTTTTTTATTGTCGTGTCACTCGGATTTATTTCTAAAGTGTGGATACTTCAAGTCCAAAAAGGCGAGGCGTACGCCATCCGAAGTGAAAATAACCATCTCAAGCACACCGTGATCTTCGCTGAGCGGGGCGTTATTTATGACCGCAACAATGTCGAGTTGGCGTGGAATGTTCCCCGTGACGACAATTTCTCATCACGTAAATATACTGATGGCGCCGGGCTGTCCCACATTCTCGGGTATGTGAAATATCCTTCAAAAGATAAAAATGGGTTCTACTATCGAGAAGATTTTGAAGGCGTCGATGGCATTGAGAAAACCTATGACGAACGGCTCAAAGGGGAAAATGGTGTACGTATTGTTGAAATCAACGCACTCGGAGACCTACAGTCAGAAGGCATGTTGAGGCCGCCTAAAGACGGTGAGAGTCTGCGACTCTCCATCGACGCCGCGGTGGAAAAAAAGCTCTATGAAATCATACAAGGGATTGCCGATCAATTTGGGTTCCTCTCTGGCGCAGGAATACTTATGGATGTGAAGACCGGAGAGCTCCTCGCTATGGCGAGCTTTCCGGAGTATGACGCCAATATTATGTCGGAGGGTACGGACAAAACAACGATTGGACAATTTCTTACCGATAATAGACGGCCTCTTCTCAACCGAATTACCGACGGCGTGTACACCCCCGGATCGATCGTCAAGCCATTTATGGCTATTGGTGTCTTGAACGAAAAAATCATCGACCCCAACAAAACCATTCTTTCGACAGGGTCAATCTCTTTACCTAACCCGTATAACCCTAATCAACCTTCTATCTTCAAAGACTGGAAAGCGCACGGCTGGGTGGATATGCGTGACGCCATCGCCGTATCATCGAACGTTTATTTCTACACCGTCGGCGGAGGATTCGGCGAGCAGAAAGGTATTGGTATTTCCAACATTGAAAAATATGTCCGTATGTTTGGTTTCGGGGAAAAAACTGGTATTGATTTTAACGGTGAAGCGGTCAAACCTATTCCTAATCCAGAGTGGAAAGCGAAAAACTTTCCCAATGATCCGACCTGGCGCATCGGTGATACGTATAACACGGTGATCGGCCAGTATGGCTTCCAAGTCACACCGATACAGGTAGCACGCGCAGTGGCCGCCATTGCCAATTATGGTAAGCTACTTACTCCTGTACTAATACAAGGAGAGGGCAAGGTACCTGAACGTCTGTTGCCCATCGCCAAAGAATATTTCGACGTGGTTCACGAAGGTATGCGGCAAACCGTGACTGAAGGCAGCGCTCCGGGTCTTAACATCAGTGCCGTCAAAGTGGCTGCGAAAACTGGTACCGCGCAGGTAGGAGTCGGCAACAGTCGGGTCAACTCGTGGGTAGAAGGGTTTTTCCCTTATGACAATCCGCGGTACTCATTTGCCGTTGTTATGGAGCGCGGCCCTGCCGACAACTCAGTGGGAGCTGTTTCAGTAATACGTCGCTTGCTCGACTGGATGGCGATATACGCATCCGAATATTTGAAGAGTGAGTAATCTTACCTGCTGTTGTTTTCGAGCATACCTTCATAGGCGATGCGGGAAAGATCTTTAATGACTGTCGTAAGGACATTGAAATCTCTTCCTTTAGTCATAACGCAGATAAAGTAGGGATTTTCAGGAAAATACACGATGCCGCAGTCGTGCAACTCGTTTTGTGTTTCTCCTTTCTCATCGTATCCCGCGTACACTCCGAATTTGTGTGCCACAAGCGTGCTATCCTCGATACCAGCGACAAGACCATCCTTGAAGGTCGTCTCAGTGAGAAGCTTGAGCGCCTGTTCGGAAAGCTCTCGTCGCAAATACGTTGAATTAAAGAGTGTACGAAATACCGCTGAATAGGATTTGGGAGACATAAAGTCATCTGGGTCGGTGTTGGGATCGGGTAATTTTAGAGCTCGGTATACATCAAGCACTTCTTCTCGGTGCTTTGCAATGAGCGCGAACATGGCGTCATTATCAGATTCGACAATCATATAAGAGAGAAGTACCCTAGCTTCGTGATAGCCATTACTAGGAAACCGATGTGGTGGAAAATGCTGCCTCTATTCAGCGGACTGTTTATAGTATATTTGCTCATTCAGAAATGACGGGTTGTATAAATAAGCAAGCATGATAATAACCTTAAGCATGCTTGAGGGCGCGTACACCATATCTTCGTTGACCCCTGTCCATGTACTTGAGTTCAGGTCGTGAAAATACACAGAAACAGATGAGACATCTTCTTTTTTTATCTTCCGAATATATGTTTGAAATGATTTTTCAATTTCCTTGTTTGAAAAAAGATTTTTTGATACGACATTAATGAGCAAGAGCGGATTGGTGAATTGATAGTCTAATGAGTCATGACGAATAGGTAAGAGCGGCGCTTCCTCAACAATCCATCCTCTTACTACAAACGCTATACCGAAACCTGTCACGAAAGCAATCGATACAATTACCCATATTTTTTTTAACCAAGAAATTGAGGAGGGGAACATGCACTATATATTTTTTATTTCGACAAGCGAGGTGAGGAAGCGGAGCTTCCGCAAGACTTTGAGCGTTCCGTCTGCGGAATGCGAGAAGTGTACCGTTCCTGTAAGGAAATCGCGGACGCATTCTGATGCGGACATGAAATCCGAGTCGATGTCGAATCAAAAGGTCTAATCCTTACAGGATCGGTACACCTTTCACATTCTTCAGAAAGAATGCTCAAGGTCTTGTGAAGTTGCTTTGGCAACTTCTCACCCCGCGGCTCTGCCGCGGAACTTGGGTCCAGGGCTTGCCCTGGGGTAAATACCTTTTATTTTTTTTCGCAAGACATAGAGGTAATACCACAACGGCTGAGTAACCACATCAAAAAAGTCGCTGTATTCAAGAATTTCGCCTCCAAATTTTCGTTTGAATATTGAAATACCTGCCCAATGTTCGTGAACGAGAGCACCCTCCTCAATTGCACCAAAATTATACCATCGACAACCACGCCTTTTACCCTCAAGAACGGCACGCCAATGAAGAGCGTACGGCGCTAACAGATTCGAATGTTCACGTGTCGATGCACCAAAAGGATAGTATGCCACGGTACCGCTAAAGAGCACGAGATGTGTGGCAAGCAGGAGCCCTTTAAAACTGGCAGTAAAAAGTACAATGTTCAGATCATTTTTTGCCGACTCAAATATTGCCTTGTAGTACACCTTAGGGTGAAGGCCGAACTTTCCTCGGTCTGCTGTTTCTTTCATGAGAGCGTAAAAAGATTCAAAATGACTCATGAGTTCCGAACCGGTAATTTCTGAAAGTTCGAGTTCCTGTCGGAGCGCGTAGTTGATGCTGTAACGAGTCTTTTGATGCATTGCAGCAAGTAGTTGTTTCTCATCCGGTGAAATGTCGAGCACCCAGTCATATTTTGACTGAAAATATGCGCCGTAATAGGTAGCTAGCGGGGCAGATCGGAACCCCTCTGGTTTCTGTATAGGGAACGGATCACATCGGACGAACGCAGCGTTTTCCCGTGCCGCCATGAGAGAGAGTTTCTCCCGAAGAAGTAGAGAAATTCCTCCTTCAACTGGCTCGTTTATTACCGGTCCGTGAGGGATATACAGATAGGATCTGCCGAAGAGAAGAGGGTATTTAATCGCCTGAAAAAAGCCACTCGGAACCGCATCTTTCAAAATACGGAACCGTACAACGTTCCGTCCCATACTCTTCTGCCATTCGCCGTAAAACCACTGCTGCGTAAAAGGAGCGTCTTGCCTCACCGACAGCGGCGCGTAGTCTAGCGGTAGAAGTACCTCTTCAATAGAATAGGTCATGTGGTACAGTATACCACATTGACCCTACGGAAAAATTTCTGTATGATACAACACATCACTAGCTTAAATATCTAGATTTTTATGATTGAAGAAAAACAGTATTTGACCAAAGAGAAATATCAGGAGCTTAAAAACGAGCTCGATTTTCTTAAAACTACCCGTCGAAAGGAAGTGGCGGAAAATCTTGAATACGCAAAGGGACTTGGCGATCTTTCTGAAAATGCTGAGTATCAGGAGGCACGTGAAGTACAGGCAAGCGTCGAGGACCGCATTATGCGCATTGAGATGATGCTTAAAAGTGCAACTATTCTCTCTGACCGACACGAAGATACTGTTGGCATTGGCTCGACGGTAAATGTCCAAAAAGAAGGTCAGAAGGAAACCTCTAAATACAAGATTGTCGGATCCGAAGAGACCGACATGTCCATGGGTAAAATTTCAAACCTTTCACCGATCGGTAGCGCCCTTATCGGTAAGAAGAAGGGAGAGAGTGTCGCAGTAAAGACTCCGAAGGGAATGATGAACTATACAATTATCACTATTGAATAACAACAGCCCCTTATGTTTTGGGCCGACCACGTAGCAGAACAAATACGAACACGGTACAAAGAGAAAATTAAAAAAGGAGAACCTATCGTCATACGCGATGAAAAAACCCTATCCGGCCGAGTGCATGTGGGTTCTCTTCGAGGTGTCGCTATTCACGGCATCGTAAGCGAGGTGCTACGTGAGGAGGGGATACACAATAAGTTTTTCTTTGAATATAACGATTTCGATCCCATGGATGGATTGCCGATATACCTAGACAAGGAAAAATTTCTACCGTTTATGGGCAAACTCCTGTGTGAGGTCCCGTCACCAGACGGGAAAACAAAAAATTACGCCGAATATTTCGGAGATGAACTTCGGCACGTCATTACAGAAGCAGGTTTTGATCCAGAATATTATCGCTCAAGCGAACTATATCGTTCTGGTAAATACAATGAAGCAATCCGCAAAGCTCTTCTTAAGGCTGATGTCATTCGAGATATCTATAAAAGAGTTTCGGGCTCGCAAAAAGAAGACCACTGGTTGCCCTTAAACGTTGTGTGTGAACAATGCGGCAAAGTTGGCACAACGCGAGCGGTCAATTTCGACGGAACCACTGTTGATTATTCCTGTGGAAAGTATGTTGAGTGGGCAGAGGGCTGTGGACACAAAGGGAAAGTATCACCCTTTGACGGTCGCGCAAAATTACCATGGAAAGTAGAGTGGGCGGCCAAATTTTCCGTAATGAACGTGGACGTCGAGGGAGGCGGCAAGGATCACTCAACCAAGGGAGGCTCCCGAGAAATCGCGGATGCGATTTCTCGGGAAGTGTTCGACCGGGAGCCACCCATCAATATCCCTTATGAATTCTTTGTGGTGGGGGGTAAAAAAATGTCCTCTTCAAAAGGAGCGGGTTCTTCTGCGCGCGAAGTGGCTGACCTCTTGCCACCTCACATACTACGCTTTCTGATGATCCATAAAGAACCTCAGCGAGTGATTGACTTCATTCCCGATGGCGATACGGTGCCGATACTCTACGACACCTACGACCGATTCGCAGACAATTATTTTTCAGGCAACAAGGACGACTTTGCCAGAGTCTTTCCGTTCTCGCACGCTCTTGCAGATCGAAAAAATTTGAAGAAAAAAACCTTGCCTCGATTCTCAACCATCGCTTTCTTGGCGCAGATGCCACATTTGAATATCACTGAAGAAATTGAAAGGATTTTGGAGACAAAGCTTACTGACAGAGATAAGGAAGAACTTTCACTTCGAGCTCGTTACGCAAAAATCTGGCTTGAAACCTATGCACCTGAAGATTATAAATATGAAATTCAAAAAACGCTTCCCGAAGCCGCGCAACACTTATCAGACCTCCAAAAGAAGGCTCTCGGTCGCGTGCTTACATTTATACAATCAAAGGAATCAATTAGCGGACAAGAATTCCACCTCACCCTTCACGGTATCAAAGAGGAACTTGGCATTGCACCAAAAGATTTCTTTGAAGCGATCTACCTCTCCATCCTGGGAAAGAAAAACGGCCCTAAAGCCGGCTGGTTCTTAAGCGTACTCGACAAGGAATTTCTCATCACGCGCTTTAAGGAAATCACTCATTAAAAAATCGCCACCGTGAGGAAGCGATTGGCAGCTAAGCGGCCAGTTACGTCGCACATACTCGTTTTCACCTCACGATTAAGACGATTACTCTGACACACTCGACCGAGTGGTATTTCATATTGCGACTCCACACTATCCGAAAACAGTGTATCAACGTCTCCCACATATACTACGCTGGAAGCGTGCTTACTCTCGCCCGAATCCCGGGCGTCGAACCCGACGCATCAGTACAAGCCTATATCCGACGGATGTGAACCCTGTCTGACCTGTACCCGCCTTATTCCACCTACGATTCGTTGCCGATCATTATCATACTAATGATCGGTTTTTTGTCAACAAATACATTTGTCCACATTTATTGTGGCGCCACTTGTTGCATTGTGGGAGTAGAGTGGTATATAATGGAATAGAAGTGGGAAGAAGTAGAAAATCAATCCGATGCTTATAGGAGAACATATTCACACCTTCGATGACAAGAGTCGTATCTCGCTTCCGGCAAAATTTCGGAAGGAGATGGGCAAAACCGTGATCATCGCTCCAGGAGTCGATAATTGTCTTTTTGTGTTCACCACTAAGGGATGGAAAGAATTCTACGAGAGGCTTATTCGCCCCGATTCGTCGTCGGTACTCCAGTCCGATAACAGGAATTTCAACCGTCTCATTATCGGACGGGCAATGGAGGTAGACATCGATTCCATCGGACGAATGCTCGTACCAGAGCATCTTCGCGAGCATGCCGGCCTCACCGATAAAGCGGCGATTATCGGAGTTTTGAATCGCGTAGAAATCTGGGACGAAAAAGCATGGGTTACCTACCGCACGGAGTTTAGCAAGAAAACTGATGTGATCGCGGAAAAGCTTTCTTCGTTCGGAGTACTGTAGCCATGACCCACATTACTGTTCTTTTACAGCAGACAATAGACGGACTCGGTATTGAGATCGGTGACATCATTGTGGATGGCACTCTGGGAGGAGGCGGTCACTCAGAGGAGATCGCGCGACGCCACGGAGACAGTGTGCGCATCATAGGTATCGACAAGGACGAAGCAGCCATCGAACGTTCGAGAGCGCGACTTACACGGCACAAAACTCCTTTTTCACTACATCACGAAAGTTTCAGGAATCTTGATCGTGTCATGGAAAAAGAGGGCCTTTCTGAAGTACACAAAATCCTTTTAGATCTTGGACTTTCAAGTAATCAGTTCGAAGAATCGGGCAGGGGATTCACTTTTCAAAAAGACGAACCATTGCTCATGACCTTTAAGGAAAACCTGACCGAAGAGGATTTGACAGCCAAGGAAATCGTCAACACCTGGGAAGAAGCGAACATCGCCGACATCATTTACGGATACGGAGAAGAACGTTACGCCCGGAAAATCGCTAAGGCAATCATCGAAGCAAGGAAAAAGAAGCCGATCGAAACCACCTTTGAGCTTGTGGAAGTCGTAAAGAGAGCCACGCCTGTATCCTACCACTTTCGGAAAATCCACCCAGCAACCAAAACTTTTCAGGCACTCAGAATCACGGTGAATGACGAAGTGGGCAGTTTACGAGATGGACTCAGTAAAGGCTTCAAAGCACTGGCGAAGCACGGACGGATGGCAATCATTTCATTTCACAGTATTGAGGATCGCATCGTTAAAAATTTTTATAGAGATTTAGCAAAAGCCGAAGAAGGAATTTTAATAACAAAAAAACCAATTGTCCCGTCTATTGAAGAAGTGAAAGAAAACCCCCGTTCACGAAGCGCCAAATTAAGAATCATTGAAAGAAGCAACATCGGATAACAATTATATAATCCATGACCGCAGCAATTAAAAACACCATAGACACCTTCGCTCGTAAAGAGAACGTCATTGTGTACGCGCTCCTTTTCTGCCTCTTATCCTTAGGTGCGCTCTACGGATTTCTCGTACAGGGAGCAATCGTCAACGTTGTCCTACGTGAAGACGCACAGAAAGTGATCAGCACCATGACCTCAGAGCTTGGCGCCCTCGAAACAAAATATATCGCCACCAAAAATACCGTCACCCTTGAACTCGCAAGAGAAAAAGGTTTCGTTGATGCAGAAAGCACCACCTTCATCACCAAAACCATCCTTGGAAAAAACACCGTTCGCGGAGCTTTAGAATAACGCGTGCATGCGGACCTTTTCCTTACGACGAATTAGGATCCTCTCTGTAGCGCTCCTTCTCGCGGCGCTGGTGCTTATTGGTAAGCTCTACATGGTGCAGATTGTGCAAGAGGAAGCGTGGAGCAACCGCGCCAACCGACAATATGCGCGACCGACGAACACTCTCTTTGACAGAGGATCAATCTACTTTGAAACAAAAGGGGGAGATCGCATTGCCGCCGCTACGATCAAGGAGGGGTACACCATCGCGATCATACCTAAAGACATCGAAAACGCCACCAGCACGTTTGAGGCAATTTCCGCCATTATCCCCCTTGAGCAAGGAACATTTTTAGCCAAGGCATTTAAAAAAGATGACCCTTATGAGGAAGTTGCCAAACGAATCGACAGGGAAAAAAGTCTCGCCATTGACGCCCTTAACATTCCCGGCGTAAAGATCTACAAAGATCGATGGCGCGTATATCCCGACGGCACCCTTGCGGCTCACACCATCGGCTTCGTGGGGTACAACAACGACAATAAGCTCATGGGTCGCTACGGACTTGAGCGAACCTACGAGAGTGTTCTGGGGCGCGATACTGAAAACCTATACATCAACTTCTTTGCCGAAATTTTCACCGACATCAGTAAAAAAGTAAAAGGTGAGGACTTAGAGGGAAACATCATAACATCGATCGAGCCGACCGTAGAGGCGTTCATCGAGAAACAGCTTAAAAGTCTATCCACTCGGTACAGTCCTGAAGTCTCGGGCGCCATCGTCATCAACCCGAAGACAGGATCCATCTACGCTATGGCAGGAAACCCGTCATTCGACAGCAATACGTTTAATATTGAAAAAAATCCCGGCGTGTGGAGCAACCCATTGGTCGAAAATGTTTATGAAATGGGCTCGATCATGAAGCCGCTCACCATGGCCGCAGGTATCGAATCAGGAAAAATTACTCCAAAAACCACCTACAAGGATGAAGGCTTCCTCATCCTCGACAACAAAAGAATTTCAAACTTTGACGGAAAAGGAAGAGGGATTACTACTATGCAGCAAGTGATCAATGAGTCGCTGAACACCGGTGTTGCATTCGCTGTTTCCAGAATGGGCAAGGATTATTTTGCCGATATGATGCTCAACTTCGGACTCGGTGAACAAACAGGTATTGATCTGCCCAATGAAGCAAAAGGACTCGTCGATAATCTGAAAACCCGCAGAGATGTGGAGGCGGCAACCGCAGCCTACGGGCAAGGTATCGCCATGAGTCCGATCAATATCGTCCGGGCGCTCGGCGCGATAGCGAACGGCGGCGTTCTTGTCCGTCCACATGTAGCACAGAAAATAGAATACTCGGTCGGCCTCAGTAAAACTATCGAACCGGAAATCGGTCGGCGTGTGGTCAAAACGGAAAGTGCCGAAGAGGTGACTCGAATGCTCGTAACGGCTGTGGACACTGCGCTCTTGGGCGGCAAAGCAAAAATGGAGCATTATAGTATTGCGGCAAAAACAGGAACTGCTCAGGTTGCCGATCCGAAAAAAGGCGGGTACTATGAGGATCAGTACCTCCATTCGTTTTTTGGATATTTCCCGGCATATAACCCGCAGTTCCTAGTCTTTCTTTTTATGAAACATCCCAAGGATGCTGGCTTTGCTTCAGAGACGCTGGTAACGCCCTTTGTTGACATCACTAAGTTTTTAATAAATTATTATCAAATCCCGCCCGATCGATAAAATCCTGCAGGATTTTATCGATCGGGAAATCCCAAATCCCAAGCTCCAAATCCCAAACCATGAAAATAATATTCAAAAAACTTATCGTCACTATCATCACCTGGGAATCCAGGATGATTCTTGCCAAATATAAGCCTAAAATCATTGCAGTAACCGGCAATGTAGGGAAAACATCTACCAAAGATGCCATCTATACCGTCCTTTCGACCTCGATGTTTGTCCGCAAAAGCGACAAAAGCTTCAATAGCGACACGGGTGTACCACTCACCATTCTCGGCTGCCCCAACGGATGGACCAACCCGTTTGCATGGCTTTCAAACATCATCCACGGACTCGAGCTCATTGTGGTTACACGCCCGTACCCTAAAGTCCTGATTCTTGAAGTGGGTGCAGACCGCCCTGGCGATATTAAAAACATCGCAGCATGGCTTAAACCAGACACCGTAGTTCTTACTCGCTTTAGCCAGGTGCCAGTACATGTGGAATTTTTCGAGTCGCGAGCTGAGCTCATCAAAGAAAAGGGATACCTTGTAGAAGCACTAAAACCAGGTGGCACGCTCGTCCTCAACTTCGATGATGCAGATGTCATGAATTTTAAAGCAAGGAGTAAAGGTAAGTGGGTAACCTACGGCTTTCAACCAGGAGCGGATATTCTCGGCTCTCACGAAACCATTCAAACTAAAGAGAAAAAGGGTGTGGAGTTGCCAACAGGAGTGGGCTTCCGCATTGACTGGAACGGCAACAGTATGCCCGTGGTGCTGAACGGAGTGTTGGGTTTACAGCATCTCTATCCAGTGCTTGCTGCGGTGGCCGTCGGCTCAACAGAGAATCTAAATATGGTTACCATCACCCAGGCACTTTTGAACCACATTCCGCCCCGAGGTCGCATGAATGTGCTCGAGGGAGTGAACACCTGCACCGTCATTGACGACACGTATAATTCTTCTCCGGTCGCCGTTCATGAGGCGCTTGATACACTTAAAAAAATGACCATAAAAGGAAGGAAGATTGCCGTACTTGGCGACATGCTTGAGCTTGGAAAATATTCAATCGACGCTCACAAGAAGGCAGGGGAGCACGCGGCACAGATTGTTGATCTTTTGATCGTTGTTGGTCTCCGCGCCCTCTACATCAAAGAAGGTGCTCTAGAAAAAGGGCTCGCTTCCAGGAAAATGTTTGTGTTTGAGAACTCAAACATTGCCGCCTCGGAAATTGCGGCGAAAATTAAGAAGGGCGACGTGGTGTTGGTTAAAGGCTCTCAATCCATGCGCATGGAGCGGATCGTTGAGAAACTTCTCGCGGAACCGACAAAAAAAGGAGAGCTTTTAGTGAGACAGGAAGAGGAATGGCTCCGAAGATAGAATTAAGAATGTAGAATTTAAGGGAGACGAATTCTGCGGGAGAAGTCGGGGCTGTCGACATATTTTTCCGCGCGTGCATTGATGTTGAAATATTCCCGCGCCTTTTCGAAAGACAGTGTGGTGTCGATGAGTCCCAAGTCATATGCATATCGGTCAGAATTTTCCGGAAAAAGTATCCTAGGATCAAAAGAAATCCTCTTGGGTGAGATAAGATTTACATGACTGACAATATTGGTAGTGCACGTGTTGGTGAGCGTGTTATAAAATTCAGGCTTTTCCTTGATAGCGTTTGCCCGGAGAAGCATATCGAGGAAAAGCTTTTTCGCATTCTCCGTGGTGGTCTTGACCGGATATACATACACCTTGTCCTTACGATAGTTCGAGCGAAGCTTGACCACGTCCTGCTCATCGGCGATGACGTAGACCAACTCATACTCGCGGAAGAGACCCTTTACCGCGGAGAACGACTCTCCCTTCTCCTTCCTAATCTCGACAGAGATGCTCACGAACTGATCGCCTTCGAACTCAAAACTTAAAAAAGTGTGCGCCGCGCCCCTGAACCCGGAAAATGGTTCGACGATGTAATAGACCTTTTTTATCTGTTCCAGGTTAAATGACTTGTCATAATAACCCGGGGTGAATTTATCAGTGCTTTCATAACGGAAGTTTCGAATGTTGTGGATAGCAGCAATATCTCCTTTGATTTCCGCATGGGCAAGTACGGCCTGATCGACGGTCCAGTCACGATCATGAGACGGAGACTTAAATGAAAGATAGAGGCCGAAGATAATCATGGCGGCAAGGATGATATAACAAAACGTCTTCAATAGTTTTTTGAACATACAGAAAATAATACCACAAAGCAGAACAAGAATTTTGAATACAGGATGCTACAATACAACAATGGAACTAGAAAAAGAACATTGCGTGCCGTGCGAGACGGGAGAAGGGAAGTTGTTGCCCGTGGAAATCGACCTCCTCATAAAAGAGGTGTCGGAATGGCAAGTAGAAAACGACAAGCTCGTCCGTAAATTCAAATTTAAAAATTTCAAAGAAGCACTCGAATTTGTAAACAAAGTTGGTGTACTTGCCGAAACCGAAGGTCACCATCCGGACATCTCCTTCGGTTGGGGCTACGTGACCATCACCCTCTCCACCCACGCCGTCAAAGGCCTCTCAAAAAATGACTTCATCATGGCGAAGAAAATAGGGAAGGTATAATGAAAAAAATCCGTAACTAATAATTACGGACAGTGCTACCTAAACTTTACACAATACTCAAAGTTGGCCTTCTTTTTCGTCGAGGAGATCGAGACGGTTCGAATCTATTTTTGAAAGTTTCATCGAACCATTCTTCTTTCCATTCTTTATCCATCCGACGTCGGATGAAAATTCCACAACCGCGACAGGCTGTTTTGGTGAGAACGGTATCCTGTGGCAAGCTTGAAATGAGGACGTATGTCTCATTTCCATAGAATTGATACCCCCAGCTTCTCAACACTCCTCGCGACATCCAACGTTTTCTCAAACGAGTCTGCAATATAGAGAGTAGTGGCTTCCTCACCGTGACCGGTATTGTGTAGTGCGGTAATAACGTACATTGTTGATCCTTTCTATTCAGAAATTACCATTTAGAAATGATCGTGTCAATGATTATCATTGTATGTTTAAAATTAAGATGAGATAATTGAAAAACTTGCGTCGATGTCATATACTGCAATCTATCGGCCCTATCGTCTAACGGTTAGGACAGAGCCTTCTCAAGGCTTAAATCGCGGTTCGATTCCGCGTAGGGTCATAAACTACGAAACACGAGTCAGCCTGTTTGATGGTTAAGTAACACATCGTTCCAAAAAAATATGAAAATCTACGCCCTTAGACATGGCCTGACCGAATATAACAAACTCGGGAAAACAAACGGACAAATTGTCGACGACCCACTAGCAAAGGAGGGACTGGAGCAGATTAGAAATATTGTGCCACATATGCCAAAAGGAATTGCAAAGATTTACTCATCGGACCTTTTGCGGGCGCGGCAGACAGCGGAACTTATTAACGAGACCTTGCAATTGCCGATAGAATTTTGCAAGGAACTCAGAGAGGTTAATTTAGGGACACTGGCAGGGAAAAGTTGGGACGATATTAACGCGGAGCAAAGTAGAGATGTAAGTCTCGAATATCGAACCTTGAAGTATGATTTTCACCAATTCGGAGGGGAGTCAGTTGAGGATGTTAGAAAAAGAATTTCGACATTAATGCAGATATTAAAGGAAAGGGATGCTGAAAGCGTGCTTCTTATAACTCATGGTGGCATTATTCGATTTCTGTACTTATTTTTTAATCAAGAAAGAACTGAGAAGGTGGAGAATCTTTCAATACATGAGTTTACAGATGCGCAATAATTAACTCCAATGAAACAAATATGAAAATCCCAGCAAAAGTTCCAGAGAATGGTTTTTACTACCACTACAAACACGATCCGAATGGAACAATTAACAACTACGCATACGAAGTAATCGGTGTTGGCTGTCATACGGAAGACGACTGTCGACCAGAAGATGTGAACATGGTGGTCTATCGACCCCTCTACGAAGCGTTCGTATACAAAGCAGGGAGGCTCTTCGATCTGCGCCCGCTCGAGATGTGGATGGGGGATGTAACCAAAGATGGGAAAACATTTCCTCGTTTTCAAAGGATTACCGATCCATCTGTCATAACCGAGTTGGAAAAAATCCGCGATACGATGTATCCGTCACTTAGAGGCAAGGCCTCTAAGTGTATAAAAAGTTAAGGAGCCCGACGTGATGTCGAAGCTCCTGTTGAGGTCTCTTATTTTGCCCTCACTGTCGGCTGGTCCGTTGCGGCATTCACAACGAGCCGCATCTTATTGAACCATAACCGCGCAATCAGATGTTTTCGTTTCAGCGCCTTGGAAGGCGCTGATTGAATGTGAAGGGGCATATGGAGCTGAATGGCTCCACTGTGCGTAGGAGAGGATGCATTCATAATGAGTAGTTCTTTTTGCCCTTTTGTAGAGCTTCTAGTTGTATATTATACCAGTTACAAAGAAATTGTCAATACCATTAGCCGTGAATACAAAAACTCCATTTCCGCTCAACCAGTGGATACGTGAGACAAAAGAGCACGGTACAATGGGTAGGTATCAAGCTAACCCAAACGTACCATGCTCTTTTTGTATTCCCATCATATCGTTGATTTGTATTGT
>DATDYB010000040.1:0-6326 GCA_036517115.1 Minisyncoccota bacterium
CAATACAAATCAACGATATGATGGGAATACAAAAAGAGCATGGTACGTTTGGGTTAGCTTGATACCTACCCATTGTACCGTGCTCTTTTGTCTCACGTATCCACTGGTTGAGCGGAAATGGAGTTTTTGTATTCACGGCAATAACTATTGACATTTATACTTTTTTGTATTAATGTATAAAAAGTTTTCAGCGAAACCAACCATTATTCGGTCTTTAACAATGAAAAAACCACATCTGGTCTTACCTACGAGCACGGCTCGTCACTTCTTCACCTCGAACATGAATCCGCAGTTCGCGGGGGGTACAGCGCTCGTGATACCCACTCCCAACAAGGAGGGTATCTACCGCTTCCCCGACGGTGAGGTCTATCTCAGGATTCCCCGCATCAGTCACGCTGAGAGAATCGCCATCGTGCATTCGGGATATCCCGATCCCAACGGTGGGTTGATCGAGCTCTACATGATGCTCGACATCGTGCGGCAATACGCACCAAAGGCAAAACTATCGGTTATCTTCACCACCTTCCCCTACGGACGGCAGGACAAAGTATATTACGCGGGAGAATTAAATGCCGCGGAAACATTGATCCGAACATTAGTCGAACGGTATGGTGTAGCCCGAGTCAGCGCCATCGACGCGCACTTCGCCAACGAGCGATGGACAAGAAACCACCCTTTCACCAACGTGTCGGTGGTCGACTTGCTTGCCGCGGCGGCAAGAGAAAAGCATCACAACATCGTCCTCATTAGTCCCGACGCGGGATCCACCCGCCGCTCACATATCAAAGGCGCGACTAAGGAACGACAGAACTCCTACGATGTCACCGTAAGTCTTGGTGGGGAATTTGCCGAGATGGTAAACGGACAGATCGTTGGAGCGGTGGACGATATTCTCTCCACGGGTGCTACGTTGGTAAAATTCCAAGCAGAAGCAAAAAGGAACGGCGCACGGAAAACCTACGCGCTTATATCGCACGGAGTCAACTCGTCCGGTATCGGACGCATTCAGGCACTCTACGACGGTTTGTATCTCACCAACACCGTTAAATGCGCTGAAGCGAACGTCTGCGTGGCCAACCGTGTGTTGGATATGATAGAAAATAGTTTTGAAGGATAGCCATAAAAAACTCTATGTGCCCCGCATTTGTGCGGGGCTTTTTTAAGGGTCGCTTTGCTTCTTATTTTGTGTCACTTTTCCAGATCGAGCACGTCGTCAATGCGGATCTGGGAGACAAATTCGGGAACATGGGAAACGAGGATCATCGCTCCCTCATATTTGTCGAGCGCGGCTGCAATAATCGGAAGATGTCGAAAGTTAATATGGTTGGTCGGCTCATCGAGAATGAGGAGTCCTGGTTTCTGTAGCACGAGCCGAGCGAAGGCCACCAGACCTTTCTGACCTTCGGAAAGACTGCCAATTTTAGTATGAATCATTTCTGAAGTGATCAAAAAGTTCGCGGCAGTGGCACGGAACTCGGTTTCGATAATCCTGCCCTCCGTATTTTTAAGTACCTCAACAAGCGACTCATATACCGTATGCTCGAAGTTAAGCGTAGAGAAATCCTGACGATAGTAACCGACGCGAATGCCTGGGGCAATCAGCGCATCTTTGGACTCTGCCTTTGCGATAACTTCAAGAAGCGTACTTTTTCCAATACCATTCGGCCCCTGCAGAAGAAGATGTTTATTTTTACGAAGCACAATGTTTGCCTTGCGATTCACCGGCTTGTGGTTTTTGATGACCTTGTATCCTGTGATGCTGATAATGTCTCCAGCAATTTCCGGCTGGGCGGGAATGGTGAAAGATCGGATGGTCTTGTCTTCCTTGCGCACATCAACCTTCTCTTCTTCAAGCATGTCAGCTTTTTCTCGCATGCGTTTTGCCACCAGACGCATCTGGCCGCCCTTGTTGGCAAAGAAGTTTGCTTTGTCTTTATTTTCCTGAATTTCTTTGGCGAGCTGGGCGTTCTTGCGATTTTCCTTTTCGATCCGTACTGAAATATCCTTTACCACGTCGGAATAGTTGCCGACATACTGCTCGATCTTCCGCGTATGTACGTCGAGATACAGAACCCCTTCAGTGAAGGCGTTTAGAAAATGTGCATCATGGGAGATGACGAGACAGGTTTTTTTGTAGCCGATAAGGAACTGCGTGAGGTGACTAATACCCGCCTTATCGAGATTGTTAGTGGGCTCATCGAGAAGAAGGATGTCCGGATCCTGGATGAGTGCCGAAGCGAGGAGCAGCCGCGCCTGCTGACCACCGGAAAATGATTTCATGATTCGATCTTTGGGAGCTTTCAGGTTTACCACTTCAAGCACCGCGTCAATTCTCGGGTCAATGTCGTAAACCTTTTTGGTAAAACATTTTTCGAAAAATGCGCGCACGGTCAAATCGAGCTCGGAGCGAGGAATCACTTGCCGAGAGACAGCGATTGAAAGACCTTGTGAGATATGAATTCCTCCACTTTCTGGCTTCAGGGCTCCCGTGATGAGCGAAAACAAAGTGCTCTTTCCAGCACCATTTTGACCCATGATCGTAACCTTCGTACCCCGGCGCAGCGAAAAACTCACCTCATCCAAGATGGGCTTATTGTGGCCATATTCGAAGGATACCTCCTCAAATCTGACGATAATCTCCTTATGTTCACTTGCGGACATAAGGTTACAGAGTACCTTAGCTCAAAGAAAATGGAAAGCCCGCCTTCTTATTTCTGAGTTGCTAGAGCCACCTTAATACCCAGAGCAATGAGTACCACTCCTGTTATTCTTTCAACGTAATGCTGGACTCCGGTAATTCTTTTTCTGATCATTGAGTTCGAGAAGACGAGCGAAAGAACAGAGAACCACACGAACGTAATGACCATCATTTCGATGCCGTAGATAAACTGAATGAGCTTCGGCGTCGCCGGATTGATAACCTGTGTAAAGAGAGCTAGAAAGAAGAGTGTTGCTTTGGGATTTAAAGCATTGGTCAAAAAACCAACTTTTATGGATTGCCACGGGGTAATGGTTTGTAGAGATACTGCGGCAAGCTCTCCACTCTGCACTTTCGGCTTTGCTTTAAGCGACATGTACCCGATGTAGATCAAATATCCCGCACCAACAAACTTTATAATATTAAAAAGAACGATGGATTTCGCAATAAGAAAGCCGATACCAAGCAGTGAGTAGCCCACATGAACCATGATTCCAAGCGCAATCCCGACGGAAGTGTATATCCCGATCTTTCGCGAATAGATGAGGCTATTCCTCGTCACCACGGCAAAGTCCGGCCCTGGGCTCATCACGGCAAACAAATGCACCACCGCCACCGTCAATAATTGTGCTAAAAATATAGAGTTCATAAATTTAAATGACTTTTACAGTATTGTTAAACATCATTCTTTTTATCGAATACCCGAATCACAATACACTATTGTTTCTGTATAGGAATTTATTTTCACCTCGACCGACTCACTCTTAGAACAAGAAGGCATGACAGGGCTACCCGGTGCGGAACTGATACGATACAAGCCAGGAGCGACAGAGATATGGAACGCTCCGCTAGCATCGGAATTAAATAACTTAACAATCTTTGTTCCATCTGCGGTGGTGAGCACGAGGCTTGTCTCAAAAGCTCTATCAGCACACTGAGGATCGGGTGGGTCTCGCATAACCGGGCAGGTGGGACCAAGAAGAACCTTGCCTTGAATGCCGCTCGAGAACGACGGAGGACAGATGAATTGACACCGCGGTCCGGTCCGGCCCACATATGAGCCATCAGGGCATTGCATTGCATCCATAGTACAAGCGACCTGCTCATTTTCATCCCCTTCATCAGTAGGTGGAATTATCGGCTCAACTTTTTTAACGAAATTTTTACCGTCTGGTGTCCTGCATTGCTCTGGGTACGACTCCATAATGGGGTACCCCGCCTGTGCACACTCTTCGAACGAAGAGACCTCGGTGATGTTTTTTTGCTCCTTCCCTTGAACCAGGTAGTAACTCCCCACTGTTACCACCACCAACAAGAGAACTATTTTAAGCGTAGTATTCACAGGTCAATTATAGCATTTTACTCCAATTTGATTAGCTCAAGTTTTTCTTCTCGTTTCAATCTTTTGATCTCTGCCTCCCTTTTGCGCGCTTCGCTAAGCGTAGCATACGACTCTGAATATAATAACGTTACAGGCCGACGTATTTTTGTATAGTGAGCGCCGATTTTCGAATTGTTATGTTGATGCAGTCGTTTCTCCAAGTTATTGGTGCACCCGACATACAGGGTCTTATCGACACACTGAAGAATGTAGACGAAGAATGACATCTGATAGATTTTTACTAAACTGTCTACTTTTCCGCCAACTTCTTCAATATCTCGAGTGCTTTAGGCCACATGGCACTAAACATCTCTTTGTATTCGGCATTCGTATCCATCTCTACTAAAAGTTCGGTGCCGCCGTCGGCGTCTTTGAATGTGTAATTTTCAAAGGCCGGAGTCCATTTTTTGACTTCATCGCTTGTTGTATCCTCCACCCCATCCTTTATCATACCGAGATGTTGGATTGAAATGAATTCATGAAGTCGATTTTCCGCTATCCGGCTTACCATTCCTCCTTCTTTGCCGGTTTCCGGATCAGGCCCGAGAAACAACATCTTTGAACCTTTGCTCCAGTCGCCTTTGTAGTATGAACCAACATTAAACGCTTTCGTCCATTCTCGATACGTCGCATCCTCCAGCATAGTCTTCCATACCTTCTCCCTCGGCGCATTGATTTTGATTGAAAAGTTTATTTTTTCCATATGTTTATTATAGCAAAGTTGAATAAGTAGCCATGAAAGCCTATTTTTAATTTAGGTTCTGTGATTTTTCATAAGCCACTTGATGCCGCCAAAACAGCATACTCTCCGTTTACCGGACGCAAGCATGTCGCACGCCTTCTCGATCCGGCGCTGTCGCGTTTCCCTCTTCTTTGCGGAGCTTATCCAGAGAATCCAGTCCCTACGTGCAATCGGCGTGATGTCTTTCCACAAGACTTTCGCCCGCGGGGTGGAGGCGAGAGCTTTGCGAAGATCCGTTGGCACTCTAGGGTTCTTTTTGTTCATAATTGTCCCAAGATAATCCATAGCTTCATTGTAGCAAACTAAAAAATGCGAAGGTGTGGTGTCAACGTGCCACGTTGACACGGGATTGATTTCTATTTTTCATTTCCCCCCGCACACACGAAAGCCGACGTTATGCACCTTTACGACTTCGGAAATTCCCATAGGCAGAGCCGAGCACCGCGCCTAAAGCGAAGTAAAGAGCTAACATTGGAATTCCGGAAAGTAAAAGGTATGTCGCATTGTCTCCGTGCCCGGCGAGAATCACAAGAACCGGAACCCCAAAAATCGCAATCCAGAAAAACAAGGCTAGTATCTTGCTGGTAAGAAGCTGAACGATAAAAGGCAAGTCTTCGTGCAAAGTGAGTACACTATCCTCGTTCTGACTGAAGCTGATAAAAATAAAAAAACTAATGCAGTACAGTATCGCAAGAATAATTCCACCCCTAAGCCAGTATCTTTTGTTCATAAAGTAGGGTTTTGTAAGTGTGTTACTTCGCCGATTTTCCTCAGAATAAATGCTTTTTTCTCTTCGGGGCCGACGATGTAATCTATCGTTGATTTCCCGCCTTTTTTATAGGTGAGAACAATAGGATGATTCATCCTTGTCATGTTAAAAGTTAACCCACCTTCTGCAGTCCATTTATTAACCCATGTCTCAGTTAAGACTTCGGCACCTTGAATATCACTGAAAGGAATGTTACGTCTGTTGAAGTAACCCCACCACTTAACGAGCAAAGCATCCTTGGTGAAAACGATGGTGCACGGTTTACAGCGCATCTTCCACAGCCCAAAGTGGTATAGGCTCATGAAAGATACTTGTACTGATTCATCTTTTTCCATAACAATGAATTATACCATATGGGTAACTGTTCTCTAAAAATCAATACCCTCGATGAAGACTTCTCCGTTCGAGTCCAAGGCGCAGGTGAAACAGTTCACCTGCTTCCCTCATTAAAAAAGCTTCACTTTTTTGCTGTGTCTCCTGAACAAAATCCGAACTTTTTTCCAACAAAATCCCGATGTGGAATGAATCGTCCCGCCACTGCCTCGCTTCACTCGGCAACACCAAAGAAAAATGTTCCTTGCTTCTCTGATTTGGCGGTGGTGAAATTTTTCTTGAAAAAGGAAAGGACATTTTTCTTTGGTGTTCTGCCCTCAAGGTCTCGGGCAGGTGGCGGAACAATGCGGACGAAGTTTTGCAAAAACTATTTTTTGGGGAAAGGATTTTGCAAAACTTCGGC
>DATDYB010000041.1:0-4999 GCA_036517115.1 Minisyncoccota bacterium
AGCGAGATTTTGACTGTCCCCAACGTCATTGTTTTTTCATAAAATCTCTGCTAGATTGAATAGGTCTCTCGGTTTTCCATAAACCGAAAGGGTATTACATCCAAGGGTAGCCCTCCGCAAGGAGGGCTACTTCTATTTTGGACGGCGCACCAACTCGCGTCCCCAAATATCTTCTTTGATTTGAAGAACATCGGTATAACCATCTGCGCCTGTGCGCAATTCCTCCGAAATGTTATTGCGCGAGGAATATATGAAGATTCGTTTACCACCACGGCGAAGATATGAGACCAGCGCGAGAAAATCGGAGTCGCCGCTAAAGAGAATTGCACAGTCATATTGGCTCATGTGGTGAATGGCATCAATGGTCATTTCAACATCCATATTCCCTTTTTCCTCAATCGCCTCTCCGGCTTCAGTGGCAACGGCGATCCGCTTAAGCTCCTTCTTCCGTATGACGAAGCCAAGACCTTTTCCTAAAAAAGTAAGAAACTTGTGTTTGCCGTCGAGTGTATAGGAGCGCGTTCCTTCCGCCGGATATGCCGTGTAGTAGAAAACTTTAATCGCGGAGGCATTATGGGTTTTCTGAATAACGTTCGTGAGTTTTTGATAATCGAAAAAACGGCCTTTCGCCTTTTGGGCTTGCCATAAATTTGACGCGTCAATGAAAATATAGACGGCACTACGGACCATAGGTATATTCTACCTCGCAAACGCCTCGTGAAGAATGGATTGTTTGAAGGACTTGAGGGCCGCGGACCTGCCTGCGCCGAGGCTTCGGCAGGCAGGTCGGGAGGATTGGAGGTCGCCGCGGAAGCCTCTGCCCGGTTTCACGATGGTTTTGGCATGGCGGCGGCGCTCCACTTTCATGGAGCGCCTTATGGACTCGATGTTGGCGAAGGTGCCATCCGCATTGCGGATGGCATAAAGCGGCTTCCCCGCCCGCCGTAGTTTCGTCCGAAACTTCCCCCTGCGCTTCATGCTTTTATTGTATACCCGCACACTAACTTTCGCGTAAAGTTGGTGTGCGGGTATACCTAGTCGTACCTCTACAAAAATCAATGGACATAAAAAACGCCATGTGGCGGCCCCCTATTTGATTTCTTCGGAAATTACTTTTGCTTCGGTCTTATCAATCTCAAGCATCGGAAAACAGCTCGGGAGCTGCGAAACCTTTATCGCCGAAACGCCCCGCTGCTGTGCAAAACCGTACGCAAAATCAACTATCCCTGCTTTCCCGAGCAGAACAGCAATGAGATGGGCGCACGTGAGCAGGTTGTTGGGACGACCAGCCGATTTACTGTATGGCTGTCCTTTTGTATTCAAATTCTTCTGGTACTTCACATCCTCGTTCAGTGCGATCATCTCGAGATATTGCAGAAAGACCTCCAGTGGCACGTTGAACATAGAGGGGATATCTTTTTTTATCTCTTCCAATACAACATCGTTCGGTGTGTAGATGACTTTATCGTTCTCGACCTTATGGTCGAGCATGAGAGCTGACCGCGCAAGAAGACACCCGAGCAATTCGAGTGAGTATTTGCTCTTGTTCGACATGTGCTCAAGTTCATGAAAAATATCTCCGAAACTTGCGCTTTTCTCATCGAATACGCCGTCCTTACGGATAAAGGGCCACATATCATAGATGTTCGGGTTTTTTCTCTCGGTCTCCTTACCCGGCTTTTCGACACCGACCTCATAGCCGTGTCCGACCCAAAGGACGTGATGCAACATCTCGCTCCGAGAAGGACCCCCGGGCAACGAGACGGCATCATCGATACTTTTCGTTCGTAGAGCCTTTGCTTCCTTTATCTCGGCTGGGTCGAGTTGTAAGATTTTTGTCAGTTTCTTCGACATGAATGTGGGGATAAGTCGATCTTGATCGAAATACGCTTATTTGGTAGGCTGTATGTATGTCTCGTACTACAAACCATACAACACACAAAAAGTCCTCGCAACAACCGCTCCGTGTTGTTGAATTGTTCGCAGGCGTCGGAGGATTCCGTCTCGGTCTTTGTGGTACAGGAAAAAGTCGGAACAAAAACTTTGAAACAGCCTGGTTCAATCAGTGGGAGCCGTCAACTAAACGACAGCACGCACATGAAGTGTATGTTTCCCGATTTCCGGCAGAAAAGAACGAGGTCAGAGAACACACAAATACGAACATCGCGGATGCAGTAAAAGCAGCGCAACGCGGCGAGTTCGATTTGCCCGATCACGACGTCTTGGTTGGCGGATTTCCGTGCCAGGATTACTCGGTCGCGCGGACGCTAAGTCAGGCAGCGGGTATTGCAGGCAAGAAGGGAGTCTTGTGGTGGGAGATAAGGAATATACTCGAACTAAAACAGAAGCAGGGGAAACCTGTAAAGTATCTTTTTCTTGAAAACGTCGATCGGCTTTTGAAATCTCCGGCAAATCAGCGTGGTCGTGATTTTGCCGTCATGCTCACGACGCTCGCAGACCTTGGATATGCGGTCGAATGGCGAGTGATAAACGCTGCAGATTATGGGATGCCACAGCGCCGCCGCAGAATCTTTATCGTTGGGTATCATATGTCGAGCCCGTTGTACAAATTGATGAGCCCGGTTAATCCACACCATGTTCTAATGAAAAAAGGGGTGCTCGCGTCGGCTTTCCCGGTCGCTCCTAAGAGTGCATCCGTGAACGTCGGGCCGCTTATAGGGAATTACGCTGACATCACGGAACGTTTCAACAAAGAGACTCCGAGCGTCAGCCCCTTCCACTCAGCCGGAGTGATGCGCGGTCGCCAATTCCACACAATGCCTGTGCTTGCGGCATACCATGGCAAACAGATGGTGCTCGGCGATATTCTTTTGGATGAAAAAGAAGTGCCGGAGGAGTATTTCGTCAATGGTGACCTCGCCCGATGGAAGTATCTCAAAGGTGCCAAGAACGAGCCTCGAAAAGGTGCGAACGGTTTTGAGTTCATCTACACAGAGGGACCGATGATTTTCCCTGACTCTCTCGACAAGCCCTCGAGAACGATCGTCACGGGAGAGGGTGGCAAAACTCCCTCACGCTTTAAGCATGTCATCAAAACACCATCGGGACGATATCGCCGTCTGACCCCACTCGAGTTAGAACGATTGTGTATATTCCCCAATGACCACACGAACCTCCCGGGCATGTCGGATATCCGCCGAGCGTTCTTTATGGGTAATGCACTCGTAGTAGGTGTAATCGACCGGATAGGTAAGGCATTAGCGCGGCTCCATAGACACTCCCTCAAGAGAGGTGTTGATGCGTTGTATGACCCCACTCCGTCCCCGCTCAGTCTTAAGGCGACAAGTCCAAACGGTAAGCGAGCGCCAGCCACCCTGCTTTAGTTCTCGATTTTTTCTTGCATCGCGGATTTTGTTCATTTCGATTTTCTTTCGCCAGAAAACGCGATGCGTTTTCGGTAATTTAGGTTTGCAGAAGGGACACCCGTGCCAAAAACAGCCATGTACAAAAATCGCTACTTTCTTTTTTACAAAAGTGATATCGGGTCTACCGGGAATATTTTTTGGGTGCAAACGGTATTTATTCAGCCCGACCGAAAGCAACATCTTCCGCAATAACAATTCCGGCTTCGTGTTCTTCGCGCGTATCGCGCTCATCGTTCTTGAAACCTTCTCGCTCGTTGGTATTGGTGCCCTCCCATCTCGGATATATTTCATCGGTTTTATGTTCTCACAAATCCTCATCAGCAAGAAACCACCGAGCATTCTGGTCTAAAATCTTGTATGGGTCTCTTGGAAAGTTTTTATGAAGTGCCATATAATTTCTTATGAACGATATTTATAAAGGTTGCTCCAATAGCCAAAATATTTTCGCTTTGTTTTACCATGTCTGACGCACTTCTCACCCTTCTTTTCTTTTGACCTTGTTTACTGCCAATTAAATCCACATCCATTTCGTGAATAATCTCATTTCTTACATCAAAAGCCTTCTTCGTATCATCTGCGTCCTTCAAAATATCACCTTGTGTAATTGCGAAGTGTGCCGCAACTTTTAATAGTTGATCTCGTGACTGAAGACTGTCGTCAGTAAGATTTTTTTGTAATGCGTCAGTTAGATACTTTCTTGGTTCAGAACTGGAAAAGATTGCTGCCACCCAACTAATATCAAGAAAGGATTTATCTTTGTCTTCTAAATTACCTCTTTTCATCCTCCTTTCAATAAATTTTTGAAACTCTTGTTGAGCTCCGATTTCTTTATTTACCACACCCACTAACGCATCTTTAATAAGCTGTTTAACTACTGCATCTAATCCAGAACATGAGAAAATAAGCATTGCTCTAAGCAAATCTTGTTCTACATGTGTTGTACTTCCCTTAGCACCCTTTCTATTTTTCTGGAATAACTCATAAAATTTGTTGACGGAATTTATGGCATGTTCAAAAACAATTTTTGCATTTCTCAATTCACTAAAATCACCACCTACAACAGTGGGGACTTTTACCTTTTTTGTTTTTTTCTTTGCTGTGGACATAATAATTACTCTTTCTTAATCTCAACATCTGTTGTTCCAGAAGGTAGTGGAGAGTAGCCAGCAAATCCCGGATATCCTGGATAACCCGGATATCCTGGATAACCTTTGTAGGGATTGTAAAGATGTCGATAAAATCTATTATTGGTATATATGTGACCAAGATAATTTCCTTCAGTGTCAACTACTTCTGAAGCGTCCCATGGCAACCATCCAATCCAATTTCCATTTGTATTAAAAACATACTTTCCAACACGAAAAGCTATCCATTCACCACTAGAATTAAATAGGTACTGAAAATTACTCATATTTTTACTTCAATGACTTTGGTTGTGTCACTTCCTCCATATAGTTTTTTCATATTCCCATAAATCTTCATCTTTGGAAACGCCTCCGGCTCGCGAGCCGGAGGCGTTCAAATGGCTGTTTTTCGTCCTGAAATTGCTTCAAGCGGAATCGATGGATTTGAGGGCTTCTTCCTGCGTCGGGAAGAACGTGATGTTTTTTCTG